>JAKAVI010000191.1 GCA_021817355.1 Pseudomonadota bacterium
CGGGCATCATTGCCAAATACCTTGGCTCGCCATCCCTGCAGGGCAGCGACGCCGTCATCCTCCCCGGCGGCAAGCCGTTCGATGTCGTCGGCATTGGCGATCAGTCGTGGTGCGACGTGCGCGGCCTCGGCGCGCAGCCGCAGCAAGGTCTTTAGCAGGTCGACGGAGGACGCGGATGGCTCGCGTTTGCGCCGGGGTGCGTCATGAGCAGAATGCTCGGGTGGTTCACCTTGGCGTCCTTCCTCAATGGCTTCTAGCAGCCCCTTGGCAAGGCGGGAACCGCCAAAGCCTTTGGGGACGGCGCGAAAGCGCTCCAGATCGGACTGGCTCTGGGGCGGGTGGGCAGCAATTTCGAGCAGGGCCTCGTCTTTGAGTACACGGTTGCGCGGGATGTCGCGTGTCTGGGCCTCGCGTTCCCGCCAAGCCGCAATCGCAGCAAGTACGGCGAGAAACCGCTTGTTGGCCGAGCGAGCCTTGAGCCTCTTCCAGGCATCCTTGGGTTCAAGACGGTAGAGCGCGGGGTCCTGCAGGGCTGCGACCTCTTCCTCTACCCACTGGTGCCGCCCGGTGCGCTTGAGTTGAGCCTCGAGTTGCTCGTAGACGACACACAAATAGGTGACATCAGCCAGGGCGTATTCGAGCTGTCGGGGGCTTAACGGCCGTCGGCTCCAGTCGGTGAAGCGTGCACTCTTGTCAATCTCGGCATTGGCAAGTTTGCGTGCCAGGGTCTCATAGGCTGCTGCTTCGCCAAACCCGCAGACCATGGCGGCGATCTGGGTGTCGAAGAGCGGGTGGGGAATGATCCCGCCTTTCTGGAAGAAGATCTCGATGTCCTGGCGGCCGGCGTGAAAGACTTTGAGAATGGTGTCCGAGCCGAGCAGCGCATAGAAGGCTGTCAGGTCAAGTCCCGCTGCCAAAGGATCGATGATGGCAGCGATCCCGCCCGGGGCGGCGACCTGAATCAGGCACAGCTTTGGCCAATAGGTCTGGTCCCGCATAAACTCGGTATCAAGGGCGACATAGGGTGATTTCTGCAGTTCGTGGACGAGCCCGTTCAGTTCATCGGTCGTGAGGATGATGCGCATGCCCCCCGCTATAGCGGATTCGCGGCACCCCGTCCCCCGCAACCTCTGCGATCCGGCCACGGGCGGGCTTTTTTGCCGTTTGGCCGTCGGACCTGGCCGCGGAGGCACTCCGGCTGCAAGTCCTCTGGGCCGATCAGGGGGTTACCTGCCCCAGGGGGAGGTCTTGCACTTGACCGGGCCGGGCAGAAACGCCACAAGCGGCGCTTTCAAGCCTAGGATTCCTACGCATGCACGCCTATCGCACTCATACCTGTGGACAATTACGTCGTGACGCGGTGGACCAAAGGGTACGGCTGAGCGGCTGGGTGCACCGTCGGCGCGATCATGGCGGCTTGGTCTTCCTGGACCTGCGCGACCATTACGGCGTTACCCAATGTGTCATCGAGCCGGACAGTCCGGCCTTTGCAGAGGCTGACCGGTGCCGTTCGGAATGGGTGGTGACAGTAAGCGGTCCGGTCGTGGCCCGCTCGGCAGACACCATCAATGGGGACCTTCCGACCGGTGAAATCGAAATTCGTATCGAAGAGATCACCGTTCAATCGGTAGCCCAGGAATTGCCTTTGCCGATTTTCGGCGATCTCGATTATCCCGAGGAGACGCGGCTCAGATATCGCTTTCTCGACCTGCGCCGCGAACGGTTGCATAATAATATCACACTGCGCAGCCAGGTTATCTCCTCGATCCGTCGACGCATGATCGAGCAGGGATTCACGGAATTCCAGACACCGATCCTGACGGCGTCCTCTCCTGAAGGCGCGCGTGATTTTTTGGTTCCAAGTCGACTCCATCCAGGACAATTCTATGCCTTGCCCCAGGCGCCGCAGCAGTTCAAACAACTGATCATGGTCGCCGGCTTCGATCGTTACTTTCAGATCGCACCATGCTTTCGCGATGAAGACGCCCGCGCGGATCGTTCACCCGGAGAATTCTATCAGCTTGATCTTGAGATGAGCTTTGTCACCCAGGACGATGTCTTCGCTGCGGTCGAGCCGGTCCTGTATGGTGTATTCGAGGAATTTGCCCGCGGTCGTACCGTGTCGGCACCGCCGTTTCCCCGAATTGCTTTCGACGAGGCCATGCTCAAATATGGTGTCGACAAGCCCGATCTGCGCAATCCCATCGTGATCTGCGACGTGTCTGACCTCTTTGCTGACGCCAGTGTCGCCTTCAAGGCTTTCAAGGATAAGGTGGTGCGGGCAATTCCGGCGCCCGGAGCAGGACATCAGCCGCGTAGCTTTTTTGATCGCCTTAACGATTGGGCGCGCAGTGAGATGAAGGCCCCGGGGCTCGGTTATATTGTCTTCGAGGATGACAACGGCACGCTGGTGGGCAAGGGGCCGATCGCCAAGTTCATACCGGATACCATTATGGCGCAATTGCTGCAGCGATGCGCTCTCAAGGCCGGTGATGCGGTGTTTTTCTCCGCTGACGCCACGGCTGACAAGGCTGCGGTTCTAGCCGGTGCCGCGCGCATACGGCTTGGCAAGGAACTGGACCTTATCCCTGACGGTGAATTCAAGTTCTGCTGGATCGTCGACTTTCCGATGTATGAGTGGAACGAGGATGAGAAGCGCATCGATTTCTCGCATAACCCGTTTTCGATGCCGCAATATGGGCGGGATGCTTTCCTCGTACTCGATCCGGCAGACAAACAGACTATTCTCGGTCTTAAGGCCTATCAGTACGACATCGTGTGCAATGGTATTGAACTGAGTTCCGGAGCCATCCGAAATCATGATCCGGAAGTTATGCTCAAGGCTTTTGAAATCGCTGGATACGCCCGTGAGGAAACCGAAGCTCGTTTTTCCGGAATGCTGAATGCGTTCCGCTACGGGGCGCCGCCCCATGGCGGCACTGCACCGGGCATCGACCGAATCGTGATGTTGCTTGCTGGCGAGGACAATCTGCGTGAAGTCACCATGTTCCCGATGAACCAGCAGGCACAGGACCTCATGATGGGTGCCCCGGGACCTGTATCGTCTCGCCAGCTCAAGGAGCTGCACATTCGTGTTGTGAAGCCAGAAGCTTCCTGAACGCCGGGGCGAGCTCAAAGTCTGCCGGTACGGGAGAGGTTATGGACACGGTCCAGCTGCTGTCAGCAAGGGACCAAGCTCGGATCGGACGTGGGGTACTTGGCGGGCAAACCTGCGTCGGGGCAGGGGTGACGGTTTCTTCGTTGCCGGGCAAGACTGGCGGGCCACTTGTAGCGGGTCTGAGTCACACGGAACGCACTGGCCGACGAGCTTCCGAATATGACCATGCGCTGACCACAGCTCTGGTACTGGATGTTTAATGGTAGCTTGTTCCGGGTGGCCAGCCGGTCAAGGATAGGGCCATTATGTTCGAAGATGGCGAGCACGCTGAAGTGCTGGCATTTTACCAGGCTGTGCTCGACCACCACGACAGGCTTGGCGCGAACTGTGCTTCTTGTGAACGCCGACGCAGCTGAGTTCCAGACTTGCGCGCCTTTACTCAGTTTCACGGAGCTCGTAGCGGGATCGGGTCACGGCTGCGAAGTGCCCCGTCCGTGTTCATCGCCTGGTGCAGCCTCTGGATGTCATACGGGATCACCTTGAGATCGCGTCGCGCCTGGTAGCGCCAAACTGGCTGCAAGCTTTTTCTAACCCGCCTGAACCGCAGGACCAACAAGGATCGCCACAATGGTCGGAGCCGGTGGCGGCGCAGCAAGCCGTCGGCGGTCAACGCGGTTGTGCCGCTGGTGGTCCCGGCGGTTTGTAAGGGATCTTCTATCCATGCGCGCAGGGTGATGAGGCTCTGTTCCTCCGCTGACGCGCTGGCGTAACCGCAGCACTTCGTCTATGGGCTCGGAGACGTCGGTCAGCAACGTGACAGGAAACTGCAATCTGGGAGGCGAGTTAATTCAACTTGTCTGCCAGCTCTGACAGGCTTGCGGAGATCAAGGCGCGGGCGCGAGGCTCGTCGATGCGCGCGGCGATGAGCTTTCCAGCCGCCGCGGTTGCAACGTCTGCGGCGAGGCCACGTATTTCTGCCACAGCTGTGGCTTCGGCTTGAGCGATTTTTTCCTGCGCCTGCAGGGTACGGCGTTCGATCTGCGCTTTGAGCTGTTCGCGTGCTTCGGTGGCAAACCGTGATGCCTCTGCCCGGGCTTCGGCAAGAATGCTCTCGGCTTGCTTCTCCGCCTGTGCGGCCCTTTTTTTGTATTCTCCCAGGAGCGCTTCGGCTTCATCGCGCAACCGGCGTGCCTCATTCAGCTCACTGTCGATCTTTGCCGCACGCTCATCCAGAATGCGGCCGGCAAAGGTGGGAAGGCGCCGGTAGATGAAAATACCAACGACCGTCACAAAGCCGACAGCCACCCAGAATTCCGCGTCGAGATAGAATGCCATAAATCCGTCTTCCCTCTAGCGCGCACTGACCTGGTTGACGGCGCTGGCCCGATCCTGTTCCGAAACATTAACGCCAATCAAGCGCGCAACAATCTGTCCAGCGGCTTCACCGGCAACCGCCTTGATGTGTTGGGCGGCATCGGCCTGCAGCTGTGCAATCCGGGTTTTGGCCTGTTCCGTTGCCGCCTTGGCATCCGCATCAGCCTTGGCCTTGGCCGCATCGATCTCACCCTGGATGACCTTGCTATTTTCCTCGGCCATGGCATGGGCACGGCTGCGGGCGGCAGCTAGGGCAGCTTCGTATTCAGCGGCGGCCGCTTCCGCATTGCGCCGGTGGGCTTCGGCTGCCTCCAGATCAGAGGCGATGCGTTGCTTGCGGGCGATAATATTGCCCCCAACCCGCTTTACCCCGAGCTGCCACATCACGACGAACAGCACAACAAAGGTGACCGTCAGCCAGAAAAACTGCGACGGGTAGGTCGTCGTGTCGAACGGCGGAAAGGCGACGGGGTGCTTTTGCGCCACCGCCGTCCCGCTGACTGTGTGTCCGGATTCCGCCATGCTGTGCGCCGTGTGTCCCGGTGAAGCCATGATGACTTAGAATGCAAACAAGATGATGAGGGCAATCACCAGCGCGTAAAGGCCGGTCGCCTCGACGAGCGCAAAGCCCAGCAGCAGGTTGGTGAACTGGGAGGCAGCGGCCGACGGGTTGCGCAGCGAGCCCTCCAGATACTTGCCCCACAGATCGCCGATGCCGATACCGGCGCCGCCGATAGCGATACAGGCCAGGCCCGCACCGATCATTTTTGCTGCTGCAAGATCCATTTCAGAAACTCCTTTGATGGGTTCAGTGATGACCGTGAAGATGCAAGGACTCGTTCAGATAAATGCAGGTGAGCATCGCAAACACATAAGCCTGCAGGAACGCGACCAGGAATTCGAGTGCCATAATGGCGATGATCATGAACATGGGGCCGACCGCCACGAACGACAGGATGCCGCCCGCGGTGCCTAGTAGAATGACAAAGCCCCCAAACACTTTCAGCATCGTGTGACCTGCCAGCATATTGGCAAAGAGACGAACTGACAGGCTGATGGGGCGGAAGAAAAATGAGATGATCTCGATTGGAATGAGGAGCGGCAACAGAACCCATGGTGCGTCGGGGACAAAAAGTTTGAGAAAGCTAACGCCATGGAACGCAAAGCCGAAAAAGATGACGACAACCATCACCAGGCAGGCCAGAGCGAAATTAACGGCGATCTGGCTCGTGACCGTGAACACCCCAGGAATAAGGCCAAAATAATTCGAGCACAGCACGAATATGAAGATAGCAAAAACGAACGGGAAGAAGCGCAATCCGTCCTTGCCAGCGGTCGATTCGATCATGTTGGCCACGAATTCGTAGCCGAGTTCGGCAACCGACTGCGCGCGTGTTGGCACCAGCCGCCCCTTGCGCACTGCGAGGAAGAAGAACAGCGACATCACGGCCACAATCACACACATGATGGCGGCCTGATTGGTGAAGGCAATGTTGTAGCCCGCCAGATGCAGGGGAAAGAGCGGTTCGACCCGGAACTGCTCCAGCGGTGTCATATGCACATGCACGGGCCTAAAGCTCCTCGTTATCCGTATCGGTGGGCGGCGCCTGCGCGCCGGCCTCCTTATTTAGTTTTTTCGCCTCGAGCACTACGTTGCGGACTCCCGCTGCAGCACCCAGCAAAACAAAAATAATCAAGAGGAAGGGCCTTGATCCAAGGACGCGGTCCAATCCCCAGCCAATCGCCCCGCCGACAAGCAGCGCCACCACGAGTTCGGTCATGAACCGGTAAGCGATCCCCAATGCCGAAGGAGACACTATCCGGACTTGGGCACCCTCGCGCCGGCGCATATCGTCGAGCCTGGCACCGAGTGCGCGAAGATCTTCTGGCTCTGGAGGATGATCGCTCACTGGCTTGCCCCCCGGATGCCTGCATTGCGCGCGTCAGCGGGCCCCCGCCGGCTCGTCGGAAGGCCCGCGGAACATATGGACGGCCTGCGACGCTGTCAAGAACATGAATTTCTGTACAACTATTTGATCTTGTGAGAAAAATTTAGCCGCGGCGAAATGCGCGCGTACCTCTGTGCCGGGTGCTGCGCTATTCCGCGGCGATTACGCGCTCTGCGTCAGCCAGACTCACCGAAACCAGCTGGCTGACGCCGCGCTCGGCCATCGTC
The DNA here is from genome assembly GCA_021817355.1 of Pseudomonadota bacterium. Next base: position 6,669 of record JAKAVI010000191.1, read on the forward strand.
ACTCCGAAGAGGCGATGCATGCGGGACATCGTCAGCGCATGGTGGGTGATGACCAGGAAGCGGGTGTCGGTCAGCCGCGTCATCTCGTCCAGCATGTTACAGAAGCGCTCGACATTGGCGTCATCAAGCGGGGCATCGACTTCGTCGAGTACACACACAGGTGCCGGATTGACCAAAAACACCGCGAAGATCAGGGCCATGGCCGTCAGGGCCTGCTCCCCACCTGACAAAAGACCAAGCGACTGGAGCTTCTTGCCCGGCGGACGGGCATAAATCTCAAGACCGGCCTGCAGCGGGTCGTCCGATTCGGTAAAGGTGAGCTTGGCTTCGCCGCCTTCGAACAACTTGGTGAACAGCTCCTGGAAATTGGTGTTGACCTTGTCGAACGATTCCAAGAGCCGCTCGCGACCTTCTTTGTTGAGACTTTGAATGCCACGGCGAAGTTTGGTAATCGCGCCATCCAGATCGTCGCGATCCGCCTGGAGTGTGGTCAAACGCTGTTCGTGTTCAGCGGCCTCCTCTTCAGCCCGCAGGTTCACTCCACCCAACTGCTCGCGTTCGCGCTTGAGCTTTTCAACCTTGGCGTCGGCGCTCTCCAAATCCGGCAGCTCCTGGCCTTGCTTCAATTCCGCTCTGGCTGGCAATTCTGCCGGATCCGCATCAAGTTCGTCACGAACCCGCTGGGCGAGCTCGGCCAATCGGGTCTGAGCCGACTCAGAGAGCGCCTGCAGGCGGGCTCGTTCTTCGCGAGCAGCTGCCAAGGCGGCATCACAGGCCTTCGCGGTGCGATCGGCTTCCGCGAGGTGATCTTCGGCCTTCTGCCGTGCATCAGCGGCTTCGTTGCGCAGTGCTTCGGACTGGCTGAGGGCATCGAGCAGGCTTGCACGCTGTTCTGCGATCCGTTCAGGGACCTGTTCGGCCTGCGTCAGTTCCTCGCCCAGCTGTGCGCGACGGGCGGAATGCTCTGCCATCTGCCGCCGTGCCGCCTCACGCCGACTCTGCCAGCGGGATTTGTCCTCAGCAATCACCAGCAGGCGGGAAGCGCGCTGGCGCGCATCGCGTAGTTGACTGTCGACGGCCGCACGCGCTTCGCTGTCAGCATTGCGGGCCTCGGCGTTGGCGGTACGTGCGCTACCAAGGGCGGCGCTGAGTGCAGCACCATCTCCCAGCTCGACAAGAGCTGCTTCAGCCTGCGATTGGTTCGTGAGAGCGGCCTCCCGCGCATCGGTCAGCCGGCGGATTTCTGCTTCCAGATTGGCGAGGCGAGAGGCGCGTTCGGCCGCTGCACGCTGGGCCTTGGCCGCCTCGGCTTGGGCAGCGATCAAACCTTGGTCAGCGCGGCGCTGCCGGGCTTCGGCCTGGCGAAGACGCTCTTCAGCTTCGGCAAGTTGGCATTTGGCTTCGGCAGTTCGGCTCTTGGCGGCGGCGTAAAGTTCGAACAGCTGCGCACGCGTTGACTTTGCGGCTTCGCTCTCCTGTTCCAATGCCTCCAGGCGGTTGCGCTGGGCAAGACGGACCGCCGCCGCGGAGGGCGCATCAGCACTGGCCTGATACCCGTCCCACCGCCACAAGTCCCCGCGCTGGGAGACGAGGCGCTGCCCGGGCTTGAGGTCCAGTTGCAGGGCCTGACCGCGGTCTGGGTCGGTGAGCCCCGTCATGCTAAGGCGCGGGGTGAGGGCCGCTGGCGCCGTGACAAAGCGAAGCAGAGGCTCAACCTCGGACGGCAACTGCGCTAGCTCCTGGTGCACGCCCAACTCGCGCCAGTGATGGGGAGCAGACGCATCCAGAGGTGCCTCAAGATCATCCCCAAGCGCGACGGCCAATGCGGTTTCATAGCCTGGAACGACCTTGACCGCGTCGATCATTGGCGGCCACAGGTCATGGCCTTTCGGGCGCAGCAGATCGGAAAGCGCCTTGGCCTCAGCTGAAATCCTCTGCAGATCGCGCTCGGCATCTTCCAATGGCCGCCTTGCAGAGGCCTCGTTATGTTCGGCTTCTTCAAAGTTTTGGCGCTGAGCGGGTAACTCGGCACGCAGCCCCTCAGCCTGAGCCCGTGCCTCTTCGGCCTGGCCGCGGGCCTGCTCCACCGCCTCTTCAGCCGCACGCACATCCGGTGCCGCAGCCGCATCCAGCATGGCCTTGTCGAGGCGGGCCTGGGCCGCTCCAAGTTGTTCGGTTAGGGACCCGACCTGGGCTGCAGCCCCCTGACGGGCGCGGTCATGACCATTTTTCTGTGCATTGAATTCGGCAAATTCCGCCGTAAGCCGCTCTAGTCTGCGGGTGCAGTCCGCCAGAGCCTCCGCAGCCTCGCTAGCGCGCTCCTGTGCCTGCAAAAGATCAGCCTTTGCTGCCTCTTCGCGGGCGGTGAGGCCTTGGGCCTCTGCCTCGAGTTGGTCGAGCGCGGCGCCGGCATCGTTGTCGAGGGCCTGTTCGCGCGCAAGATCCTGATCGCTCTGGTTTATGCGCGCGCGCAGCCGCTGCGCCTCCTCGCGGGCTCTTTGCTCTTCTGCGACCAGATGATCGCGTTCAAGGGTGAGCCGATGCAGCGCCGCTGAGCGTTCGGCCTCCACTTGGCGCAGCGCCGGAAGGCCCGCAGCCGCTTCGGCCTGCAACGTGCTGGCAGTCGCGGCATTCTGGGTGCATTCCTCGACTGATTCGTTGATCGCCACGAGGGCCGACTGCGCGTCGCGTGCCTGGCTTTCGGCATGGTTCCAGCGCAGATGCAACGACAGGGCCTCGGCCCGAACGATCAGACCCGAAAGGTTACGGTATCTTGAGGCCTGACGGGCCTGTCGACGCAGGCTGGCGAGCTGTCCCTCGACTTCGCGGATGACATCATCGAGCCGCCCCATGTTGGTTTCGGCCGCCCTCAGGCGCAATTCGGCCTCGTGACGGCGCTGGTGCAGCCCACCAATTCCTGCCGCCTCCTCAAGGATGGCTCGGCGCGCCAGAGGTTTTTGGCTGATCAGAAGTCCGATCTGCCCCTGGCGCACGAAGGCCGTCGATCCGGCACCGGAAGACGCATCGGCAAAAAAAATCTGCACATCACGCTGGCGTACGTCGCGGCCGTTGATGCGGTAGACACTGCCTGCCTCACGCTCTATGCGCCGCGAGATTTCGAGCGTGTCGTATTCGTTCCATGAAGCTGGAGCCGAGCGGTCGGCATTGTCAACATAAAGCAGGACCTCGGCGGTATTGCGCGCCGGACGGGCAGCGCTGCCGGCGAAGATGACGTCGTCCATCTCGCCACCGCGCAAGGAGGAAGGTCTGGTTTCCCCCATTACCCAGCGCAACGCGTCGAAGAGGTTAGACTTGCCGCAGCCATTGGGTCCGACCACTGCTGTCAGTCCCGGCTCAATGAGCAGCTCGGTGGGTTCAACGAAAGATTTGAAACCCGAAATCCTGAGCCTGGTGAACTTCACAGCAACCCGCCTGATATCTGCCGGCACGCTGGCCGCCGGCCCCTGCTACGATCGGCCCAGCACCTGGTCACCAGGTATTGGCCCACGAACAGACATTTGGCCAGATCTATCTGCCCACGGTCAATCTGTGGGGGCTCAAAGCGCAGAGTTATCCAGAGCTTGGGCTTAGTGGCGCGCTTGGGACTTGAGGAGCTGGTTCAGCGTATCCTGGATGCTTTGCCAGGTGCCCATGTCGGGCTCGAGCTGGCCATTGACGATAAATGTGGGCGTCGCATTGATGCCGTAGGCCTTTTGCGCGTGCTCGCCGATTGCTGAAGCCTTTTGCAGTTGCTGCTGGTTACTGATGCAGGCCTGGGTCTGCTCGGGGGTCATCCCGGCGATCACTCCCATGTGCAAAAGGGCGGCATGCGGATCCGGAATGTCATGACCGTCTGGATCCCACATCGACTGGTTGCGCCACATCATGTGTATGAACGAGAAGTAGGCATCCCGTGGCAGGCAATGGGCCATCGCCGACACGGCAACATCCAAAGAGCGCAGCGGAAAGATCCGGAACACGAAGAAGACCTTGCCGGTATCGATGTACTGCGCCTTGAATCGGGCGAAGTTCGCTTCGTTCCAATGCGCACAAATCGGACAGGAGGGGGCGCCGTACTCAACTACCTTCAGCGGAGCGTTGGGATTGCCCAGCGTATGGTCGGCTGCAGTGATGTCCATCTTGAGGCTACCGCTGTCGACGCTGGCGACGGCATTGGAGCTCGCGTTCGTGTAAACCAGATAGCTGGCGACCACCAGTGCCAGCGCAGCGACGAGCACGATGGTGTAAAGTATGGACTTCCGGCTCACGTTCGACACTCCCGCCTGGTGAGACACCTATTTGGCAGAGAGGCGCGCGATGATCAATCAGTTCGACGCCATTGGGCCAACGCGAGCAAGGCCTCCCTGAGGTCTTCCTTGCCGGCAAATTGCCATACCGGATCGGTTGGTGGAGGAGGGGTCGGGCTGCGCGGAGCCGGCGCGTCCGGGCGCTCTTCGAGTGAACCCTGTACGAATCGTAACCGGTTGATCAGCGGCTGGCCAGCCCAGGCATTGATGCGTGCGCACAATTGGCGACTTTCATGCTGAAGGAAGAGCGCGGCTCCGGGCTCCGCCTTGAGGGTCAGAGTGGCGCCGGAAGGACCCTCGCTCAGCCGGACCGGTATTGCGAGGTCGGCAATCTGCGCCCCCACAATATCACGCCAACGCAAGACCAGCGTGGGGTCGGCAAAGCCCCGGCGTGCGAACGCGCCCGCGGCCAGAGTACTGGCATCGGCTGCAACTGCGGTGCTGCGTCCGCGCCGCATGTCAATCGCCTCGGTATGATCAGATGTGCCAGGCTTTGTAGGCATGGAATCTTGGGCCATGGTGATAGCGAACGATTCGTGATGTCTTGAATTATGCCTGTCCTGCAGGGGCATCAAGCTCCCAAAGTTGAAGCCCTCCTGGCTTGGTATGACGCCAATCAGCGGGTGCTGCCCTGGCGCGCTCGGGCCGGCAGCCGTGCCGATCCATACCAAGTCTGGCTGAGCGAAATCATGCTGCAGCAGACGACGGTGCAGGCGGTGGACAGATATTACCGAGCTTTTCTGGCGCGCTGGCCCACCGTGGAGCATCTGGCGGCGGCCTCACTTGACGAAGTTCTGGCCGCCTGGGCGGGGCTTGGTTATTACGCCCGCGCCCGCAATTTGCACCGTACGGCCAAAATTGTTGCCGGGCAGATGGCCGGCAGGTTTCCTGGCACCGCTGCCGGTCTGCGTGCCTTACCGGGGATCGGGCCCTATACGGCCGGTGCCATCGCCGCGATTGCCTTTGATGAGCCGCAGGCGGCAGTGGATGCGAACGCCGAGCGGGTTATTGCCAGGCTGTTTTTGATCGAAACCCCTCTGCCGGCTGCCAAGACGGATTTGCGCACACGAACCCAGGCGCTGGTGCCGCAGCGGCGGGCCGGCGATTTTGCCCAGGCCCTGATGGATCTGGGCGCGATGATATGCACCCCAAGAGCCCCGCAGTGCCCACGTTGTCCCTGGCGCAGGGCTTGTGTCGGGCGTGCAAGCGGACTTGCCGAGACGCTGCCACGCAAGATCGCAAAACGTGACCGACCGTTGAAGCGCGGGGTTGCCTTCGTTGCGGTGGATGCCAATGGCGCTGTACTGCTGCAGCGGCGGGCCGAGGAGGGTTTGCTTGGCGGGATGATGCAGCCGCCATTGGGCCCGTGGGCCGCAGAATTTCCCACCGAGCTTGAAGCCTTGGCGCAGGCTCCCTTTGCCGCCGCCTGGAAAAGGCGGCCGGGACATGTGCATCACCAGTTCACCCATTTTGAGCTGGAAATCGAAGTCTACTTTGCAAGGCTCGCGCGTCGGCCACGCACCAAGGGCCAATGGGTGCAACGGAAGGGTTTGGCCGACGCTGCGCTGCCCACGGTGATGCGCAAGATCCTTGGGCACGGGCTGGGGGTCAGAACCGAGGCGCCAGCCTAGGGCGCCTCGGCCCGCAGTTCCTGGCGGAAAAGATCAATCGGCACCAGCTTGCCGTTCTTCTCGCAATGCCAGAAGGTCCAGCCATTGCAGGCTTCTAGGCCCTGGACATGCGCCGCAATTCGATGGATCGAGCCGCTGGCATCACCGGTCACGAGGGTCCCGTCGGCGCGCACCTTGGCGGCAAAGCGCCGCGCGGGATCTACCAAAAGCGTGCCTGGCGTGACCAGTCCGCGTTCCACCAATGTGCCGAAAGGTATGCGCGGTTCGCTGCGCTTGGACTTGCTGATCGAGAGGGCGTCCTGTGGAACTGGAAAAACAGCTGCAATGCGCTGCTTGGCAATCTCAACATAGCGCGGATCACGTTCCAGACCGATGAAGTGACGGCCCAAACGTTTTGCTACCGCTCCGGTCGTGCCCGAACCAAAGAATGGGTCCAGCACGATGTCGCCCTCGCGGCTTGCAGCGAGAATGACGCGATGCAGGAGCGCTTCGGGCTTTTGTGTGGAGTGAGCCTTGTTGCCGTCGTCATCCTTAAGTCGCTCCCCGCCGGAACAGATCGGCAAGGTCCAGTCTGACCGCATCTGCAGATCGTCGTTCAAGGCCTTCATGGCCTCGTAATTGAACGTGTATCCTTTCTGCTTTCGCTCGCGCGCGGCCCAGATCAAGGTCTCGTGAGCATTGGTAAAGCGACGTCCCCGAAAATTGGGCATGGGATTGGTCTTACGCCAGATCACGTCGTTCAGAATCCAGAAGCCGAGGTCCTGCAGTGCCGTGCCGACCCTAAAGATGTTGTGATACGAGCCGATCACCCAAAGCGTACCGCTTGGTTTGAGAACACGGCGGGCGGCGCTCAGCCAATCGCGCGTAAAGCGATCATAATCGGCAAAGCTGCCGACCTGGTCCCACCCGTCGTCGACCGCGTCGACCCGGGAATTGTCTGGACGTCGCAGCTCGCCTTCGAGCATTAGATTGTAGGGGGGATCGGCGAAGACCAGATCAACAGAGGCTTCTGGCAGTGCATTCATCAGCGCCACGCAGTCGCCGTTGAGGACGCTGTCGCGTGGTTGCGTCAAGCTCAATTGTGCGTCCTGCGCCCGACTGCGCCGGGGTTTTAGTTCAATGATACTGGCCATGTTCCCGCCCATTTATACACAGGCGGGAGAGCCTGATTCGTCGCGGACTCCCCGTCAAGAGCCTTGAGAATCAAAAGCTTAGTTGGTTGAGTCTGCCCTGGGTGGCAACCCCAACATCTGGTAGGTGAGCCGCACCGGAGCGAAGGAGCGACGGTGATGCGGGCTTGGTCCGATGGCCCTCAAGGCATTCAAATGGGTGGGCGTCGAATAGCCCATATTGCGGTTCCAGCCATAGCCGGGGTGATTTTGGTGCAAGCTCAGCATGGTGCGATCGCGTGTGACCTTGGCAATGATCGAGGCTGCAGCTATCGAAAGCGAGCGGCCATCTCCTCCGATCAGGGTTTGGCACGGGCAGGCAAGGGCAGGGGCATCATTGCCGTCCACGAGCGCAAATGCGGGAGCAAGCGAAAGCGCCCTGACCGCCCGGGCCATCGCCAGATGGGTTGCCTTGCGTATATTCAGAAGGTCAATTTCTTCGACGCTCGCCTCCCCAACACCGACGACCCCCTCTTGCACGATGCGGGCGTAGAGCTGCTCGCGCTGCCTGGCGCGGAGTTTCTTTGAATCATCGAGTCCTTTGGGGATCCGTTTTGGGTCGAGGAAGATGACGGCGGCAGCTACCACCGGCCCGGCGAGCGGGCCGCGTCCAGCTTCATCCACACCACAGACTGGACCTGGTGCTTGGGTGAGGTAGCGGTGCTCGGCGGAATAATCGGGCATGGCGCCACAATGCACGAGGCGCTTTCGCCCGTAACCGTCGGATTGGCTACCCAGGTGGGCTATCCACAGCCAAGCACGAGGCACCTGTAGAGCCCGCCGAGGCGGACCGGAGAACCATGATGCCGGCGCCGCTTTTCTCGCTGGGAGTGGTCTCACAGCAGGCTAAGCTGCTCGCCACGGGTGGGCGGGCGCCGAAATCTGCCGGATTCAAGAACGACCGGGCTCTGGTTGAGCCCTAGGCGGCGTGCGGACAGGTGGAAGCGTTGGGCTATGATGCTGGCATAGGGCCCGGTTCCGGTCATACGCTGGTGCCAGTTCGCATCATAGTCCCGGCCACGCCGCATTGCCCGAATGAGCGATAGAACGTGTTCGGCGCGGTCAGGCGCGTGTTGCTTGAGCCATTCACGAAACAGCTCTTTGACCTCCAGCGGCAGACGAAGCAGCACATAGCCTGCAGTTTGAGCGCCGGCTTTGGCCGCAGCCGCGAGGATGTTCTCAAGCTCGCTGTCATTGAGGGCGGGTATGACAGGTGCAAACATCACTGCGGCAGGAATGCCCTCCGCGCTCAGGCCGCGCAGCGCTGCAAGCCGCCGCGATGGCGTTGCCGCCCGTGGCTCAAGCCGGCGCGCCAGAGACGGATCCAAGGTGGTAATGGAGAGGGCGACCTTTGCCAAACCCTGCCGGGCCATCGCGCCCAGGATATCGCAGTCGCGCAGCACCAAGGCAGATTTGGTCACTATGGCAACAGGATGTCGAAATTCTATCAATACTTCAAGTATTTGGCGCATAATCTTGAGATTGCGCTCGACGGGCTGATAGGGATCCGTATTGGTGCCGATAGCAATCACTCTGGGCACGTAACCGGGCGCGGAAAGTTCCTCGCGCAAAAGCCGGGCGGCTTCGGGCTTGACCAGGATGCGGCTTTCGAAGTCGGCGCCGGGCGACAGACCGAGATAGGCATGGCTGGGGCGGGCGAAGCAGTAGATGCAACCGTGCTCGCAGCCCCGATAGGGGTTGATCGACTGGTCGAACGAAATGTCTGGCGACCTGTTATGCGTGATGATGCTGCGGCTGGCGTCATGCAGGATCTGGGTTTTGAGCGGTGGCGCGGGTTTCTCAGTTGCCGCCTGCCAGCCATCGTCCAAAAGCCACCGCCGTTCGTGCTCAAAGCGGCCACTGGCATTGGTGCTGGCGCCACGTCCCTTCAGGAGGCGTGGATCTGCGGTGAGGTCAAGAACGCGAGCCATGGTGGCCAAATAGAACAAAACAGGAACATTTGCAAGAGCCAAGGATCGAGGATTAGGGCGCGGTCTTCCGGCCATGCCCATCTTGGTTCAACGTTCTGTCAGCCGGGGCAATATCTCAATGAGGTTGCATGGACGATGGCGCACATCCAGCTGGAAGCGCAGTATCCCATCCCAGCCGTCCTTGACCGCTCCGGTAGAGCCTGGCAGCGCAAACAGATAGGTCGCATTGGCCAGGCCGGCGCATGCCCGCGATTGAATGGTTGACGTACCAATGGTCTTGAAACTGATTTGATGAAAGAGCGCCGAGAAGCCGTCGATCACCTTCTCGAGCAAGGGCGTCATGGCCTCGACGGTGACATCTCGGCCGGTCAACCCGGTCCCTCCGGTGGTAATCACGCAATCGATCTCCGGATTGGCGATCCAGGCTGCCAGTTGGCTGCGGATCTGAGCAATATTGTCCCGCAAGAGATTGCGGGCGGCCAGGATGTGTCCTGCTTCGGTGATGCGGGCAGCCAGTGTATCACCAGAGGTATCATTTTGCGTTGTACGGGTATCGGACACCGTCAGCACCGCAATCCGCACTGGGATAAAGGCGATGGATTCATCAATCACAGGCTGTGGCATTGAACCTCGGCGTAGTTGGCGGGCAACAAAAGGGGCGCTGGCCGTACGGGGTTGGCCTGGGCGGAAAAGCCCGGGCCGGGCACGGATCGCAAGTTATTTCCTAGCATATTTTGGCGGGCCCGCGTCGGTACAAAACGCCCCGGTGTCTCAGTGCCCTCCGCCGGGCGCCTCAAGCCCGAGGGCTTGGATGCGGTTGCGAATCTCTTGCAGATCGCGCCAGGCAAGGCGCTTTTGCGCTGGCTGGCGCAAAAGATAGGCCGGATGCAAGGTCGGCATCATCGGTACCATTTTGCCGGCAGCGAAGTACTCGAGCCAGGTTCCGCGCAAACGCAGGATGCCCTCGCTGCGTCCACTGACATATTGTGTCGCCGTTCCCCCCAGCAAAATGATTAGCTCCGGGGCGGCGAGCTCAATATGTCGGCGCAGAAACGGCAGGCAGATCGCTGCGTCTTGCGGACTGGGAACGCGGTTGTCTGGCGGGCGCCAATTCACCACGTTGGTAATGTAAACATTATGCTGACGGGAGAGGCCGATGGCCGCGAGCATGCGATCAAGCAGCTGTCCCGCACGGCCAACAAAGGGCTTGCCAGTCTTGTCTTCTTCAGCGCCGGGCGCTTCGCCGATGCACAAAATTTTGGCCCCGGCGATACCATCGGCAAACACCGTGGAGTTGGCGCCCTCCCTCAGAGCACAGCCTTCAAAGCTTTCGAGGGCAGCCCTCAGGGCTTTTAGATCATTGCAGCGGGCCGCAGCCTCATTGGCACGGCTGATGGGATCGGAGGCGCTGAGCGCCGGGAGGTTCAAGGAGGTGGTGGCATTGGGACGGGGCGCTGGCCTTCTCGGGGATGGTGCAGCTTCTCTGGCGCCAGGCAGCGTGAGGCGATTGACCGGGGCCTCGAGCACGGCCTCGTCGGCACCGGACGCGACGAGCCAGGCGAGCTGAGAGAGGGCATCGTTTTCGTCTACCATGGGCCTAGCATTATCGCGGGCGGGGTCATTGTGCCACCGTTGACCCCGGTCACCTAAGCGCCCCATAAACCCTGAATGACACGCGATCCATTTACCGGGGCATAAGAAGATGAGTGAGGCGGCCGAGCGCGAAAGCATGGACTATGATGTCGTGATCGTCGGTGCTGGCCCGGCGGGCCTGTCCGCGGCGATCCGTCTGAAGCAGCTGGCCTCTGAGAAAGGCCAGGAGCTGAGTGTCTGTGTCCTCGAAAAGGGTTCGGAAGTTGGAGCCCATATTCTCTCGGGGGCGGTCATTGATCCCTCGTCACTCAATGCGCTTCTGCCCAACTGGAAAGAGCTGGGTGCCCCGGTTGACACGCAAGTGCGCGAAGATCGCTTTTACTATCTTGGGCCCTCTGGCGCCGTCCGCATTCCCACCATGCTGCTGCCGCCTCTGATGAGTAACCACGGCAATTACATCGTCAGTCTCGGTAATCTATGCCGTTGGCTGGCGACGCAGGCAGAAGCAATGGGTGTGGAAATTTATCCCGGCTTCGCGGCGGCAGAGGTGGCCTATGGCGCCAAAGGTGAAGTACTCGGGGTTATCACCGGAGATATGGGCGTAGCCCGTGATGGACATCACAAGGACAATTACACCCCGGGAATGCTGCTCAAGGGCGAGTATACGCTGTTCGCAGAAGGCGCGCGTGGCTCGTTGACAAAATCGCTTCGCCTGCGCTTCGAACTAGAAAAGGACTGTGATGTCCAGAAATTTGGCATCGGCTTGAAAGAGCTTTGGGAGTTGGCTCCCGGTAAGCATCGCAAAGGGTTGGTGTTGCACTCGATGGGCTGGCCGCTCGACGGCCGTACTGGCGGCGGTCTTTTCATGTACCATTTTGGTGACAATTTATGCGCCGTTGGCTTCGTCGTGCACCTGAACTACGCCAACCCTTATCTGTCGCCGTTCGATGAGTTCCAGCGCGTCAAGCACCATCCGCTGATCAAGCCTTATCTCGAAGGCGGCAAGCGTCTATCCTATGGCGCGCGGGCGATCACCGAAGGCGGTTTTCAATCGGTACCAAAACTCAGCTTTCCAGGTGGCGCCCTCATCGGTTGTGCTGCCGGTCTGGTCAATGTGCCGCGTATCAAGGGTACCCATAATGCCATCGCAAGTGGCATGATGGCAGCAGAAGCGGCATTTGGCGCACTTGCGGAGGGGCGGGCTCACGATGTGTTGGCCGCATATGAAGCTGCCTACCGCCACAGCGCAGTTTACAAGGATTTGAAGCGCGTGCGGAACGTCAAACCGCTATGGTCGCGCTTTGGTACTCTGGCAGGCGTTGTTTTGGGCGGCATTGACATGTGGACCAACCAGCTCTTTGGGCTGTCGCTGATGGGAACACTCCGCCATGGCAAGGCTGACTATGCGAGCCTGAAGCTGGCCCGAAAGGCGCAAAAGATCGAATACCCCAAACCTGATGGTGTCATCAGCTTCGACAAGCTGTCGAGCGTGTTTCTGTCAAATACCAATCACGAAGAAGACCAGCCAATTCATCTGCAACTGAAAGATCCAACCATCCCGATCCGCGTGAACTTGCCCGAATACGCCGAGCCGGCGCAGCGTTACTGTCCCGCTGGCGTCTATGAAGTTATCAGCGAGCCCTCAGGGCCGAGATTCCAGATCAATGCCCAGAACTGCGTGCACTGCAAGACCTGTGATATCAAGGATCCATCGCAGAACATAAACTGGGTTCCTCCCGAGGGCGGGGGCGGGCCGAACTATCCCAACATGTGATGTTCAGAAACGAGACCCTATGACCCTTCGTCAACGGCCATTTGCCTTTGCCACCATCGTCTGCATGGTGGCTATGCTGGGAGCGTGTGGCCACATCAATTCTGTATATGGCGTCGGTAACCAGCACCCAATGCTGAGCGCGCCGGAATCTTCCCAGGCCGCGGCCTATGGTCAATATCTCTCCGGCCATCTGGCTGCGAGCAATCATGATCTGGCGGCAGCCGCCATATTCTACCGCGATGCATTGGCACACGCGCCCCAGAATTCCGAAATCCTGGCGCGTGCATTTCTGTTTACCGCCGCAGCCGGAGACATGGCGCAGGCGTCCAAATTGGCAACCCGAGTGATCGCTCGCGATCCCAATGATCGCACCGCCCGACTGGCTCTTGCGGTCGATGATCTCGCGCATGGCAATTATGCCGGCGCCCGTACCCAGATCGCCCAGTCGGCTCGCGGTCCTTTTACCTCGCTGACCCTGACACTCCTTGATGCGTGGGCCGCGCAGGGTCTCGGTCGGACGGATCTGGCCCTCAAGGAGCTTGCACAGGTAACCAATCAGGGGGGCACCGAGGCACTCGCACGTTATCATAGTGCACTCATTCTCGCTCTGGCAGGCAAAGCGCAGCTGGCTGACAAGGATTTTGCTGCGGCGCTGGCGGCCTCGGGTCCTACGCCGCGTCAGGTTGAGGCCTATGGACGTTTTCTGGAGCGTGAAGAGACTGCGGCCAAAGCGTCGGCGTTCTATGCCAAGTTTGCCAAAGTACCGGGCCTTGAGGCGATCGTGCAGCAGGCGCGAGCCCGCATTGCCGAAGGCAAAAAACCCCAACTTCTAATTGCGACGCCGCAGCAGGGCGCGGCTGAGGCGCTTTTTGGTATTGCTGCGTCCCTGACGAATCGCTCCAGCGCCGACGTGGCAATTCTCTATCTGCGCTTTGCGCTCTATCTCGCGCCACATCTTGACATCACATC
>JAKAVI010000217.1 GCA_021817355.1 Pseudomonadota bacterium
CAACCTGTTCAAAGACCGGCATAATAACTGGCGCGCCTATTACCGGCGCCCCGGTTGGAAGGCCAATGGACGGCCACTTCCGGGCGCCACGGGGCCGGATGAGGACTTTACCCCCGAGTTCCTTGCCGCCTATTCTCAGGCCGTTGCTGATGGCCCTCTGGAGGCCGTTGCGCCCCAAGATCCTGTCTCCATCCCTAAGCCCGGTACGTTGAGCGCCCTGCGGGCCGAATATCTGGCCTCCGCCGAGTTCCGGTCCCTGAAGCCTTCAACGCAGCGGGAATATAGGTACGCCATAGAGGCGATCTGCCGGGCACCGAACAACAAGACCGGAACGCGAGGAGACGGGCCGGTAGACAGGATTGAACGGCGCCATATTCTGCGCTGGCGTGACGCCTTGGGAGACAAGCCGGGAGCCGCCAACAAGGAACTGCGGGTGCTCAAGCTCTTGATGAGCTTTGCCGTTGACCGCGATTACCGTAAGGACAATCCGGCATCCAAGATCAAGGAATTGAAAGCGGGCCGATGGCGGTCATGGACCGATGCTGAACTGGTCGCTTTTGAGGGCCGCTGGCCATTAGGAACGCTCGAACGCACCGGCTATGCATTAGCCTACTACACGGGCGCAAGGCGAGAGGATGTAACCCGGTTAAGGTGGGAGGACATCGCTGGCAAAGAGATTGTCTTTCGCACCGGCAAGACGGGCGTCCAGCTACACATTCCTATGCACGCCGAGCTTTGCCGGGCGCTTGCCGCCGTCCAACGCACGCCGGGCGCAATCCTCAAGGGCAAGACCGGCAAACCATTAAGCCCGGTCTATTTCGGACACCTGATGGCCGCGGCGATTGATGAGGCCGGCCTGCCGGACGATTGTGTTCTTCACGGGCTACGAAAAGCGACAGCCCGCACGACCGCTGAGCTTGGCGGCGATGTGGCGTCACTTACCGGGCACCTGACGCCCTCGATGGTGGCTGAATACACCCGTGATGCGGACCAGAAGCGACTGGCGCGCCGGACCATAGCCAAGTGGAACCGGGCTAAAAAGAAGGGGTAGAACAAATGGGGAAGCTGCCAAACCGTAAAATATCTGACTGCCAAACCTTTTGGCAAATTCGCCTAAGCCATTGATATGCTTTGGCGCGCCCTAGGGGAGTCGAACCCCTCTTGCAAGATTGAAAATCAGGGTGGTTTTACAATGATTTCAATGAGTTTTGGAACGGCTTGGGAGCATTTCAGCCTTAATCAAATCAGGCACTTACGGGACGCGCTGCCAACCCTTTTCGACCCGGTAATTACCCCATAGTTACCCCATAGATACACCAAAATTGGGCTTTCCATTTCTGCCCTTTTGCTCGGAAATGTTTCCACCCCAAAGCAAAAAGGGCCGCCGCACCCAAATTCGCCCCTCCCCGCCCGCATAGGATCTGCATAAATTGAGCGCGAAATGCAAAAAGGCCCGGCGCCTATCGGAGCCGAGCCATCATCAAATTTGATAGGTTTCACACTGTTAGTGGTGGCCAGTGATGGCCGTCCACGTCAGCCGTCCCATCTCGTACAGGATGGCGCCTAGAGAACTCATGACGGTCACGATCAGGAGCGCCATGGCCTTGGCGCCCTTCGAGTTGCCGTCGCGATAAGCCGCGCGGGCATTTGATCCCGTGACCTGCTCTATCAGATCGTCCATCTTCTTTTCGAGGCGCGCTAGCGCTGCCGCAGTCGTGACTTCGTTATGAGCCACGCGGGCCTCGACCGCCCCTAATCGACCTTCAATATTGCCCATCGCCCTGGCCAAGATCGGGTCCATATTGCCCTCGGTCATCTGTACTATTCCCCTTGGAAAACGATCAGCAGGAGTGGCGGGTTTCGCCCCTGCAACGTTTGTTACTCTTTTTTGCTATTCATTTTGATAAGACTCTTCCGATACTTCTCATACTCGGCGCGGATCAGAAGATCATCGGCTCGTACAGCTTTTGCGTAGACGCGGAGTTGCCAGTAGGAACGGCCCCATTCGACTTCACCGGCTGAAAAAGCAGAGGCCGTGGTGGGGGCGGCAGTTGCCGAAGTTGGGCAGGCAGTGGCGGCAACGCTGGCGGGATCGACACCGAGGACGGCTGCGTCCCGCACGCGGACAAGGCCACAAGGCAAAGGATAGCGGCGGTCGGTTTGAACCGTGACATAGCGGACAATCTCCTTTCGGATCGCGTTGAACCGCACGTCAATGCGGCCTTGTTCAATGGTGAGGTTGTTGACGATGCGGATCTCGCCGGCGCGCACCTGGCCGGCGAAATGCTTGCCAGCCACATAGGCTTTGAAAGCCATGTGCTGGTCGGTCGCCTTCTGCCACGCCACGCCCTTGTCCCAGCCCTGCTGGCCGCTGAAATAGAACGATGCAGCCACAAGCGCGGCACATATCAGATAGGCTTTCAGAGGCCAGCCTGAGAGCATATCGAGGGCAAATTCCACGCCAGTCTTGAACGCGGACAGAACGCTCGCGAACATGGTGGGCGCGAAGAATGCCAGTGCGCCAAGACCCGCGACGCCGCCGATGCCGAAGATGCCGAGGATCCAGCCGAGTCCCATGTCAGTCTCCTAAGCCAATTCCCAAACGCCGCGCTTCAGGAAGCCGTGCCATGATTCACAGCGGCCACCGTTCACCAAGATCGACGGAGACACGGTGATTGTGCCGTCTTCGTGCTCAGCGATCTTGTGGCGAGCCAGATTTGCGATGAGGTCCGTTCCGGGCGGAACAGCGTAGAAGACGCCATCCTCATTCCATTTGCCGTATTCACCCGCCTGCAATTCATGTGGTGCCTTGTCATGGACGCGCGTGCCTTTGGTGCCCATATCAGCCGTCCCCACCCATGCGCGATTTGAGGCCACTACCGGCGCCCGCCGCGCCCGCGATCGTTCCGACCGCGCCGCCATAGCTCATGGCATCGAACTGGCCGTGAAGGATCAGGAGCGCGATTGCGCAGCCGCTTAGGACTATGAAGCCCGCGACAGCGATGATGCGGACGTGATCAAGTGAGCCTTTGGCGTCCGTCATGATCTGACGGAAGGCTCCACGAAGCCATTGGAACATGGCCATTCTCCTTAAAGTGAGGGGAAGCTACGCTCGGCTTTCCCGGTCATGACCTCGCGTTGGGGAAGCGCGTTCAATCCGCCGTTGATCCGGAGGGTGATGCCGCGAATGTCGTTGCGATCCGCCAGCTCGTTGCAGCCAGTGTGCTGCCAGTAGGCCAGGGCGATTTTGACCGCTGTTGCAGGATCCGCCGCGCTGTCCGGCACATTGACAAGATCGACCTTCGCAATGTCGCCAAAGCGGACGTAATTGTCCTTGAATGTTATCTGGATCAGGCCGCGGCCCCGAAAGCGCCACCCGTCGCCGCTGGCCTCATCACCGTTTCCGTAGCGATTGGCATAGGCCGCGTTGGCGAGGGCTTCGGGATTACCAGCGAGACTTTCAGCCCGGTCCGCAAGCTCCGGCCACACGACGCCTATTCTGTCCGCGCTGTACCAAAGATCCTCACGAAGGCGTCGGAAATAATCGCTTTCAACCGCGATCTGGCCAAGAAAGCACCACCATCGCTGCAGCGTGCCAAGCCCATACGCTGGGCCCAGGCTGTCCAACGGCGCAGCGATCGACGACATGATGTCCCGGTTGCCTTGCGGGCAGAAGTCCGCAAGCCGCTGGAATGTGATCATAGCAGCACTCCTTGCCGCGCCGGCAATGCGGGCGGTTGGTCAGGTGATGGCGATGTGAGAGGGACTATTCGTAAGTGAAGGCTTTGGCCTGCGTGGCCG
>JAKAVI010000334.1 GCA_021817355.1 Pseudomonadota bacterium
GTGCACTGGCGGCCGCGCCGCGCCCGATCGTGGAAGCACTCCATAATTATGGACTTAATCTCGGAATTGCCTTTCAGCTTACAGACGACACCCTGGATTACCTGGGTGGCGAGCAGCAGATGGGCAAGGCTGTCGGCGATGATTTTCGCGAAGCTAAGGTGACACTACCAGTCATACTTGCGCTTCAACGCGCCACGGAGCCACAGCGGCGCTTCTGGCAACGCGTGATCGAGGCTGGTGAACAGAATGATCGCGATCTGGATACCGCGATCCAAATCGTCCGTGACACCGGCGCTATTGGCGAAAGTCAAGCCAGGGCACGGGCTTATGCCGACGCAGCAATCGCGGCGGCCTCGCGCTTGCCATCCCGTAAAATGAGTGCAGCACTTATCGATATCGCGAAGTTTTGTGTGGCGCGTACGTTCTAGACCTCGCCCACTGCAATCTTAAGGACGCGATCATAAAGAGCACGTAATAGGGATTGCATCGACCGTGCAGGAATCCCACCTGATCACGCGGCAGGCACAATCCTTAGCGAACTGGGTACTCGGCTGGCACCGCCGTATGCAGCAGGAAAAAGTATTGCACCCATCGCAAGTGTAGGGTGTTGCGACCGCATATCCTTAACTTCAGCAGGAGATGAAGCGTGAACTTTGATCTTGAGCGTTACAACGCCGACTGGCTACAAGCATGGACCGACAAGAACGTCGAGCAGCTCATCAGCTTTTATAGTTCCGACTGCGTCTACAAGGATCCGCAAACCACAGCGGGGATCGTCGGACATTCCGCATTGCGCCGATATCTTACCGGTCTGTTTTCTGCAACGCCCCCCATGCGCTACACGCCTGATGAAATCTGGCAGACGCACAACGGATATTGCGGTCGCTGGTATTGTGATGTCGGCGAAGCAGGGGACGGGGGAAAATTGCGAGGCTTCGACCTGGTCATTCTTCAAGGCGACAAGATAGCCTTTAATGAAGTTTACGTGCATCAGCTAGCAGGTGCAGGATGAACGCCCCCAGGCCAGAGGCAATGCATTTATATAACGATGCCAACTTTCAACGTGTCTCTGGCTCACTGCGGCGCAGGCCGTGAGGAATCAGCAGGTTACTGCTGTTGAGGTCTTTGCCGGAGGTGCGATATCAAGTCACGCGTTCATGAGCTGCCCATGTCCGCGATGAAACCAGGGTTAGACGCGGCCTGCAATTCGCGTCGGACACACCCACCATTTCGGCTGCGCGGACGCGATTGTCTGCGCCGCCCGTTCACAGGATGCGACTTCGCCAAAGATCCCGTAGCACGTCGCGCCGCTGCCGCACATGCGGCTGATCAGTGCACCAGTATGCTCCAGCAGACCAAGAACTTCGCCTATCTCTGGGGCAATGTTGCAGGCTGCATCCTGCATATCGTTGCGGGCACCCTTCAGCCATTCCACGAGATCCTGCGCTGTTAGCGAGCCCGGCCAAGTCAGCGCGTCTGGTGGACTATCATCCTCGCTCCGCCCAAGATGACGAAAAACAGACGCTGTTGAAACCGCTATCCTGGGATTGACGAGAAGCATGGGCAATTGCGGCAGCCCCTCAACTCTATCTACATGCTCGCCTCGACCAGACATCTGCGCCGGCTTACTCAACAGGCAAACTGGCACATCTGAACCGAGTTCTAGGGCAATACGCTCGAGTTGTATTGGCTCCAGTGAGAGTTCCCACAAACGCGAAAGCCCGCGCAGCGTAGCAGCTGCATCTGCAGACCCCCCTCCAATTCCGGAGGCTACAGGCAATGCCTTGCTTAGCCGAATATGTGCGCCCGATGATATTCCGGCAGTGCGCGCAAGAGCGTGGGCTGCACGCAGAACGAGATTATTGTCATTGGCGTCCAGTTCAGAACCAAACGGGCCGTCAAGTTCAAGGCGCAGGTCAGATGCACGCTCAAATTCTAGGTCATCGCCGGCATCCGTGAAGCAGACCAAACTTTGCAGCGCATGATAGCCGTCTGCACGGCGCCCTCCGACGTGCAGATAAAGGTTGATTTTCGCCCGTGCCCGTTCGCGCAACATCAACGCTCTTTTGTTCGAGATGCCTTGGTTGTGCTGGGCAGCCCATATAGCAGCTTGCTTTCTATGAGTTGCCTCTCTTTACCTCGGGCACCAAAAGCCAGCGCATGATTCCATTGAAAGCGTGCCTGCAGCTCACGGCCAACACGCCACAGCGCGTCGCCATAATGATCGTTGATTGTGGCATCACCAGGTTGCAATTCGACTGCCTGAGCCAGGGCTGCTGCCGCATCCCTGTAGCGTCCAAGGCGATAATAGGCCCAGCCAACACTATCAACGATATATCCGTCGAGCGGGCTTAATGCCCGCGCCCTCTCCAGCATAGCCAGTGCCTTTGACAGCCGCTCGCCCCGATCTACCCAGCTATAGCCAAGGAAATTGAGGACATCAGGCTGGTTCGGAGAAAGGACAAGTGCACGCTTCAAGTCGGCCTGGGCAGCAGGCCAATCCTTTGTCTGCTGCTCACAGATGGCACGCGCATAGTAAAGCGGCCACTCATTGGCGGAAGGTACAGCTACGGCCGCAAGAGCGTGGGTATACGCGACTGTCGCCGGTGCATATTTTCTTTCATTGCGCAGCGCATCCCCGAGTGCGGTCCAGGCTGTCACGCTGTTGGCATCGACCTTGGTTATTGCCGTCAATTCGGCAACAGCTAGATCGTTTTGGCCGATGCGCGTACGGTCGATCGCAGCCTCGATTGACGCGGCATTCTTGTAGGGCGAATCCGCCGAGACACTATGGTAGGTATCAATCGCAAGCTGCCATTTGCGCAGCGCCTCAAAGCGGTCTGCCAATACAATTTTGGCAAGATCAAGATGCGGCGCGAGGAATAGCGCAAAACGCAGATAGAGAATGGCGACGTCGGCGCTGGAGCGATCCGTCAGGGACGCAGCTATGCCAAAGAGGGCTTCAGCAGCGCCCTGTTGCGGCGTCTCAATCAGAAGCTGAGGCTTTTTGCCTGCAGCTATGCGGGCACGCGCTTGCCGTACGATCCCCTCAAGGCTCGGTACCTTGGCAAACTTGGCATAGAACGCTGATGCCCTGGCCGCAGATTCATCGCGCTCCAGAAAGCGACCATATGCTTCGACTTGACGGGGCGTAGGACCCGAGGCCGCCAGCGCTCCCGCAAAATCCTTGTCTGCCTGCTGTACCTTGCCTGCCAGAGCAAGAATGAGCGCACTGTGATAAAGAGCAAGCGCACGGGTACCCCCCTGCTCGGTTACCTGCGCAAGATCCTTCAGGGCCAGATCGGTCCGACCAAGACCCTCTGCGGCCCACGCATCGAGAAGTGTCAGTGTGAGTGAGGTAAAAGGACCGCGAGCCGACTGTGCGATTTGGGTACGGGCGCCGGCATAATTGGACCTCGCGAGATCATCGACTGCAAGCGCCAGCCTGGCAGTTCGATCATTGGGATCGCGGGCGATCACACGGGTTGCCAACTTTGCCGCCTGGGTCATGTCCCCGGAAGCAGCAGTGAACAGAAACGCTCGAGCCAGGATTTCCGAATTCTGGGGAGCGTGAGCAAGGGCATCGCGATAGAACATCGCGGCTGCCGACAGATCATGGTTGCTGGCAGCCAGATGGCCCGACAGATATTGGCCATACGCCATGGCCTGGCGCGATTGCTGCCCACGCGGGGCGGGTTGTGGCTTGCCAGTCCCATAAATTGAGTTGATGTGGCCGCACGCTGCTAGCACAGCTACCATGCAGGCAACGGTGGCAAAGGCAAATGGCCGTTGACGAAGGGT
>JAKAVI010000324.1 GCA_021817355.1 Pseudomonadota bacterium
CGCCGGTAAGGGATAAGTCTGCACCACATTGCGGGCGAGAAGAAAGCGCGTGTCCGCTTCCAGATTGCCTTGCGAATTGTAAAGACGGGCACGCAGATTGGTTGGCGCGATCAGCTGCCGCAGCAAGGGTTTGGCTTCACCCACGCGGATCGAGCGAGTGGCATCATTGGTGGTGTATTCGGCGAGCGTCGAGGCTACGATTTCAGCCTCGTGCGTGATCCCGGCCAGCCGCTCGTCGACCAGGCCTTCCTGGGTCGATTGTACGAAGATCACTCCGCCCAGAAGAAAGAGCAGCAAGATGGCATTCATGAAGAGGATGCGCCGGGTCAGCGCCGACATACGCCGGCGCGCACGCCCCTGTCTTGGCCGCAGCATTGGCGTTGGCGGCGCCAAGGGGCGGAACAGGCGTTGCTCACTCATGGGCTGCGGCGCAGTCATGGACGATTCGTGATCAGCTTTCCTTGTATCGGTAGCCGACTCCATAAAGGGTCTCGATGGCGTCGAAATCGTCGTCGACAGCTTTGAACTTCTTGCGCAGACGCTTGATGTGGCTGTCGATGGTCCGATCATCGACATACACCTGGTCGTCATAGGCCGCGTCCATCAGATTGTCGCGGCTTTTGACGAAACCGGGGCGCTGGGCAAGACATTGCAGGATGAGGAACTCGGTGACCGTCAGCCGTACCGGTTTACTGTCCCAAGTGCATTCATGACGCTGTGGATCCAGAACCAGCTTGCCGCGGACCATGGCTTCCTTCTTGACCTCGCCGGGGCCTGGCTGGGCGCCCGGCTTGTGTCCTTCGGCGCGGCGCAGCACGGCACGTACCCGTTCCAGCAACAGTCGCTGGGAGAAGGGTTTGCGAATATAATCATCAGCGCCCGCATTCAGGCCCATCAGCTCGTCGATCTCTTCATCCTTTGAAGTCAGGAAAATGACCGGCAGATCGGAGATCTGCTTGAGACGACGCAGCAGTTCCAGTCCATCCATTCGCGGCATCTTGATATCGAGGATGGCAAGATCGGGGGGATTGGCAGTGAGCGCGGTGAGTGCGGAAGCGCCATCGCCAAAGCTGCGTACATGATAACCTTCCTGCTCCAGAAGCATGCTGACCGAAGCGGTGATGTTCTTGTCGTCGTCGACGAGCGCGATCGTTGCCATGTTTTGTCCTCTCGGTTCTTCCAGCATACGAAAGCTGACCCGCAAACGAAATATCCTTGCGGCAACCTTCCTTGCCCCCGCCATGGGCGGCAGAAAGGCCGGCCCTCGCGGCAAGGACCAGAACTGCTTCAGGAGATGACGGGGCCGGTTATGGCGGCAGCAGAGGGCAGGCTCGCGTCACGTCCATCGCGTGCGCGCGGGCGGGGTCAGCCACAGCTAGACAAACTCGACCTTCAGGATCTCGTAACTGCGCGAGCCACCGGGGGCGGCCACCTCAACCGTATCCCCCTTGCTCTTGCCAATCAGCGCCCGGGCAATGGGGGAGGAGATCGAAATGCGGCCCTGCTTGGCGTCAGCTTCCATGTCACCGACGATCTGATAGTGGCGCTCTTCCTCTGTATCCTCGTCGATCAGGGTCACTGTGGCGCCAAACTTGACGGTCGTTCCCGACAGCTTGGAGACATCGATCACATCAGCGCGCCCGATCATGTCCTCCAGTTCAATCACCCGGCCTTCGATAAAGGCCTGACGTTCCTTGGCGGCATGATATTCGGCATTTTCCGATAGATCGCCATGGGCGCGGGCCTCGGCGATGGCCTTGATCACTTCGGGCCGCTCCACCGATTTGAGGTGGTTGATTTCAGCCTCAAGAGCCCTATAGCCCGCGGCCGTCATGGGTAAGCGTTCCATCAACGTGTCGTCCTGATACTGATAAAGCCCTCCCTCGGGGACGCCGTGCCCACGCCCGGCAACCCTGGAAAGCCTTGTAATTTCCGTTAACCCTTTGTTTCGCTTGAAGTCCTTAAGACGCGTCCCGCAGCGGTCGAAAGGAAAGAATAGGTCCGCGCGGGCGCGACTTCAAGCTCCGGGACACCATTTGTAGTGCTTTGCGTCACTGCTCCGTGGCGTGCGGTCCTGACAGGGACGGTGCCACCAAGCGCCGGCCCAGGATCGGACGGGGGAGGAAATCCGAATTGCCAGGGTGAAGTCGGCGACTGGCGGCCTAAAGGGTTGGGCTGAGGGCGTTTGGGCAGTGCGCCCGCTTTGCTTGCGCAGCTAAGCACTGTGCCCGGCGCAGACCCCATCAGCCATTGGCGTCATTGCTCAGGCGTAACTTTGCAGAGAGCTGACATCAAGGGTGCCCTCACGCAGCGCCGCAATGGCCTGGGTGACGGCAGCTGCGCCGGCAACGGTCGTGTAGTACGGAATCTTCATCTGCAACGTGGTGCGCCGCAGTGAGAGCGAATCGGACAGGGACTGGCTGCCTTCAGTGGTGTTGAACACAAGCTGCACTTCGCCGTTCTTGATAGCATCGACGATGTGGGGCCGACCTTCGAGCACCTTGTTGACCCGGCGAACCGCGATCTTCTGCTGCTCGAGATAGGTTGCCGTGCCGCGGGTTGCCACGATCTCAAAGCCCATGGCGACGAGCTGACGCGCCGGACCAACGACCAGCTCCTTGTCGGCATCCTTGACTGAAATGAAGGCTGTGCCGGAGAGCGGCAGTTTCAGGCCGGCGCCAATCTGGCTCTTGGCAAAGGCGCGCCCGAAACTGACATCAAGACCCATCACCTCGCCGGTGGACCGCATCTCCGGTCCGAGGATCGTGTCCACACCCGGAAAGCGGTTGAAGGGCATCACCGCTTCCTTGACGGCGATGTGTTTATGATGCGTCCGCTTCAGATCAAAGTCGGAGAGCTTTTCACCCGCCATCACCCGGGCCGCAATGGCCGCGATCGGCATTCCCACAGCCTTGGCGACGAAGGGTACGGTACGGCTGGCACGCGGATTGACCTCAAGGACGTAGATCTCAGAATTCTGCACCGCATACTGCACGTTCATCAGCCCCTTTACGTCTAGGGCACGGGCGAGGGCGATAGTCTGGCGCTCGATGTCCTTGATCGTGGAACTGGGCAGTGAGTGCGGAGGCAAGGCGCAGGCAGAATCTCCAGAATGGACGCCGGCCTCCTCGATATGCTCCATGATCCCGGCCACGAACACCGCCCCCGTGCCATCCGCAATCGCGTCGACGTCGATCTCGATAGCATGATGGAGGAAGGCATCGATCAAGACCGGATGATCGCCGGAAATCTTGAACAGCTCGCCCGAAGAAAGCTGGGTTTTCATCGCTGCCTCGTTGGACACCACCACCATGCCCCGGCCACCGAGCACATAAGAGGGACGCAGCATGACCGGATAACCAATCTGGGCGGCGGCCGCGACGGCCTCCTCCGCCGTCATGGCGGTGGCATTGCGCGGCTGCTTGAGACCAAGGCGTTCCAGCAGGCGCTGAAAGTGTTTGCGATCTTCTGCCAGATCGATCGACGTGGCAGAGGTACCGAGCAATGGGACACCAGCCTCCACCAGGCGATTGGCAAGCTTGAGCGGGGTCTGCCCGCCGAATTGCACGATCAGCCCGGCAACCCGTCCGTTCTTTGCTTCGGTGCGGACAACTTCAAGCACGTCCTCCCCGGTCAGGGGCTCGAAATAGAGGCGGTCCGAGGTGTCGTAATCAGTGGAGACGGTTTCAGGATTGCAGTTGATCATGATGGTCTCATAACCCTGCGCGGACAATGAGAACGCGGCATGACAGCAGCAATAATCGAATTCGATGCCTTGACCAATG
>JAKAVI010000018.1 GCA_021817355.1 Pseudomonadota bacterium
CTCACCTTCTCGCCGGATGGCCGTTACCTCGTCTATGTGCGTGGCGGCGATCACGATGCCAACTGGGCGGAAAGAGTGCCGCCTGATCCATCGAACGCGCCGGAGCGGCAAGAGGTGGATATCTGGCGCGCCTCGCTGCGCGGCAAACCGCCCGTCAAACTGGCGCAGGGCGATCATCCGGCCCTGTCTGCACGCGAAAAACTCATCTATGTCCATGCGCACCAGATCTGGACCGCTGCGCTTGACGGAGGCGCAAAACCCCATCAGCTGCTCTTTGATCGCGGCCACCCAAGCGCTCTTACCTTCTCACCGGATGGCACGGAACTCGCATTCGTGTCGGCGCGCGATCACGACGATCACAGCTTCATCGCCATCTATGATCTCGCCAAGCGACGCCTCCGCTATATGTCGCCATCGACCAACCGGGACAGCGCGCCGCGCTGGTCCTTGCATGGCAGACGCATCGCCTTTGTGCGACGGCCGGGGCGTGGCGGCCCACCTGAGCCGATCCTTACGCAGGTGCCACATCCCTTCTCGCTGTGGGTCGGCAATGTGACCACCCTCGCAGCACACTGCCTCTGGCAGTCGCCCGACACGCTTCTTGGCTCCTATCCACAGACGGACGGTAACGTCAATCTGCACTGGGCTGCTGACAATCGCCTTGTTTTTCTGAGCGATCTCGACAACTGGCCCCACCTTTACGTCATGAGCGCCACCTTAGGATCCCCACGGCGTCTGACAATGGGGCCGTTCCGGGTCGAGGATATCGTGATGAGCCGCGATCGCCGCACGCTCGTCTATGATGCCAATAGCGGCAGCAGGACCAATGACGACGACCGTCGCCATCTCTTTCGCGTCGGACTCGATGGCAGGGCTCCCATCGCACTGACCGGCGGACGCCGCCTGCAATGGTCACCGGTGGTAGCCGGTGACCACGAGATCGCCTTCATTACCACCGGCGCCAAGTCTCCGCCCGCGGTTGCACGCCTGTCCCTTGAGGGCGGCGCGATCAAGATATTGCATGCAGGAAAGATCCCGTCCGCCTTTCTGCGGGCCCATCTCATCGTGCCGCGTGCGGTCAGTTTTCGTGCCGCCGATGGCACCGTGATTCATGGCCAGCTGTTTGACGCCGATCCCGCCGGTCCCAAGGCGCCGGGGATCGTGTTTGTACATGGCGGGCCGTCACGACAGATGCTGCTGGGATGGCATCCGATGGACTATTATGCCAACAGCTACGCGCTGAACCAGTATCTGGCGGCCCGTGGCTACAAGGTTTTGAGCGTCAATTATCGGCTCAGCATCGGCTATGGGCACGCCTTTCACTACCCCGCGCACGCAGGCCTTGCCGGTGCCAGCGAATATCAGGATGTGACCGCAGCGGCGAAATATCTGCAGCAGCTGCGCGACGTTGAGGCCGCCCGGATCGGCATCTGGGGCGGCTCCTATGGCGGCTACCTGACGGCCCTGGCCCTCGCCCGCAATTCCGACATCTTCAAGGCCGGTGTCGACATGCATGGTGTGCACGACTGGTCACTCGACATGCAGGATTATCTGAAGCGACCCTCAGGATACGAGAAAGGTGACTATGACGCGGCGCTGAAGGTCGCTTTTTTATCCTCGCCCGATGCGAGTATCGCGCAATGGCGCTCTCCGGTCCTACTCATCCAGGGTGACGATGATCACAATGTGCGCTTCCTGCAGAGCATCGACCTGGCCAATCGCCTGGCCGCCCACCACGTGCCCTTTGACGAACTCATCATCCCCAACGAGGTGCACGTCTTTCTGCGCTGGCACTCCTGGCTACGCGCCGACCGGGCCAGTGCGGCCTTCTTTGCCCGCCACCTGAGAGGACCGTAGCGGTTGGCCGGTACAGGCGGGCCCTGGACGGCCCCCTTCACGGGATGGCAACTGTCTTCCTATATAGGAGACGCAATCTGGATGAGAACGTCGCCTGCGGCGGCGGCAAGAGAAGACATGCGCGATCCCTATGAAGTTCTCGGTGTGGCCAAAGGCGCCAGCGAGGCCGAAATCAAGAAGGCCTTTCGCAGCCTGGCGAAGAAATATCATCCCGATACCCGTGGTGGCGACGAAAAGTCAGCCAAGCGGTTTCAGGAGATATCCGGCGCTTACGAGATTATTGGGGACAAGGAGAAGCGCGCCAAATTCGACCGCGGGGAAATCGATGCCTCCGGCAATCCCCGTGGCTTCGATCCGCGCGCGCAGGGCTTTGAGGGCAACCCCTTTGGCGCCCGGGATTTCCACTTCGAATCCGCAGCCCAAGGCGGCGCTGGCGGCTTTAATCCTGAAGAAATCTTCGCCGACCTCTTCGGTGGCCGGGCGGGACGGCGCGCAGCCCAGCCGCGCCGCGGTGAGGATTATGCCTTTGCCCTGACGGTCAGCTTCGATGAGGCAGCCCGTGGCGGAACCCGCAGGCTCGCCCTGCCCGATGGACGCGAAATCGATGTCCGGATCCCGGCCGCGATCAAGGAGGGCCAGCAGATCCGCCTGCGTGGCCAGGGTGGGCCCGGCCCCCATGGCGGGCCGCCCGGCGATGTGCTGGCCACCATCAGTATCGCGCCCCACCCCTATCTGAACCGCGACGGCAACAATCTGCGCATGGATCTGCCGATCACCCTTCATGAAGCGGTGCTTGGAGCCACGGTGACGGTACCGACCCTGGGCGGACCGGTGGCCCTCAAAGTTCCCGCCGGCTCCAATAGTGGCGCTGTGCTGCGCCTGAAGGGCAAGGGCGCCGGTTCAGGCAGCCATGTGGGGGATCTTTACGTGCGATTGGTCATTACTCTGCCTGAGGCCCCGGATGCCGCGCTCAAGCGTTTCGTCGAGGGCTGGCGAACCAGCTATGATCCGCGCGCGAAAATGAAATAGTCAGGCCGCTGTGCCCAGGAGCGCACGCGCGGCAGCAAGCTGCTCCGCATAATGGTGTGCGCGGCCCAATGAACTGCGGTAGAGCGGTTTGCGGACTTGCCAGACGCTCGCCGTGCGCACCACACTTGCTGCAGCATGAAATTCCATGCAGGCCTCGTTCCACGGCAGCCCACAATAGGCCAAAAGATTTTCGGTGGCCGGTCTTTGGGCGGTGACGAAATCGGCATAGTTGAAGCCATAGAGCTCTGGACCGAAAAGCTCCTGCCAGTGCGCCATCAAGCGCCGGTACTGCGTGTAATAGTGAGCGATGTCATTGAGATCATGCGCATAGGGTACACGCTGATCCAGATGCAGAAAATAAATTGATACCGCAATATCGAGCGGATCACGTTCGGTGTGGATGATCCGGGCGTCTGGAAACAACAGTTTGATCAGGCCGATATGCAGAAAGTTCTCAGTCCGCTTGTCGCTGACCAGCCCGGCCGCGGGAAAGGCTGCGGCGAGGCCGTCCTGATAGGCGTTGGCAAGCCCTTCCAAGGTTGCGCTGGGCACGCTGTCCAGTGCCTGGGGATAGCCGGGCAGGATGCGGGCGATGAGATCGGGCAGCAGTCCCAGCTCACCGCCCATGGTGACAGCGGGATGACTGGACAGCACCTGCTCGCACAAGGTCGAGCCGGAGCGGAACATGCCGCAGATGAAGATCGGCCGAGGTGAGGAGGCCGCCCCGAGCTTGAGGCCGGCCCGCAATTGGGCCACGCGTTCGGGGGTGAAATATGCGATCAGGGCCGCGATGCGTGCCTCGTGAGCGGCCCGATCATAGCTGACCTCAAATCCCCCCTGGCGCAAGGCCTTGAGGCTGGCGGCATTGGCAGCGGTAGCGCAGTCAAAGGCCTGTCCATACTCGCCGACGGCGTCGAGCAGGCGGGCCAGGGCAAACCCGAGGCTGGCCCGTTCCAAAGGATCGGTATTGGGCATGGCAAGAGCCCTCCGCAGGCGATCGATCACCGGATCATGGACGCCTTGAGGCTCATGCAGATTGGCATAGCGGGCCAGGGCCTCGAAGAACCAGGGGCGCAGCGCAAGCGCCCGCGTGTAGTAGCGCCGCGCGCGTTCACGCTCCCCCCTATTCTCGGCCAGATTGGCAAGGTTCATCAGCGCCGGGAGATACTCGGGATTGACCTGCAAGGCGGACACGAGCTCGGCCTCCGCCAGCTCGAAAAGGCTGAGGCCATCGCTGAAGACGAGTGCACGATTGAGAAAAATCTGCTCCGGCGCGCCCGCGCCACGGGAAAGGGCCTCACCATAGGCGGCAAGCGCCGCTTCATGACGTCCGGCATGGGCACGCAGGCGTCCCAGATTGTACCAGCTGTCGGCAAGCTCGGGGGCGGCCTCAACGAGGAGTTCGTAGGCCGCAATGGCCTCATCCAGAGGACCGGTGCGGCTCAGTTCCCGCGCCCGCACCAAGAGATGTTCGAGGGATTGGCTCATGCGCTAGGCTTAGCCTATGGGCGAGCATCTTTGAAGTGTGCTGCGCGCCAGACAAGGCCCAATGCCGGCGCTGCACCATGGCGAGCCTCACGCGCTAAAATGCTGGCGCCCCCTAGCTGCTGATGCTCCCCCCTGAAGTCGTCCGAAGCTCGCGCGGGTTAAGGCCAACTCCATGGGGATGGGCCCGGTCAGGACGCAGCAAAAGCGCCGCTACCTTGCGGCAGGGCTTTAATCGGGCGGCGGCGGCGGACGCAGCCAGGACCGTTCGGCAGCGAAGGCTTTGTAAGTGAGCACGCCTCCGACTGCGCCGAGAATTGCCAACAGCCCATCGGTGGCAGCACCTTTGCCCAACTGGGGTGCTGCCGGCGCGAACATGCGGTAGAGACCGCCAAGGAAAAGCACCCAGCCTGTCAGCGTCAGCAAGACCGGCCAGTCCCTGACCCAGCGATTGTGCGCCTGAATGATCGCCAGCCCGCCAACAAACAGCAGCGTCCCGTTGAGGTAGACGACGGGGGCTGGGTTGCCGACGAAGTGTCCTATATTGATCGCTTCCGTGATGGCGATCGCGACCAGCGTCGGGCCCACAATGCGTGCCATCTGCCTTGAACTCGCCATGCATCAACCTTCGTGGGGCGAAGCAGAAACCTAGTGTTCGTCGCGCGACAGGTGTCGTTGACCTGGGTCAAACCGACCAGGTCCATTGTCTGATTGCTCGAACAAGTTGCCGATTTGGGAACAATCTTCGCCGTGATCCTCGCCCGACAACCAGAGGCTTGACCGCTAACGTGGCGCAAGGGAGCTTGCGGGCAGCGGAAGATCCGTCGCCCGCATCTCAACCCCGCCCGCGGGAGCGATGCTGAGAGCCGCCACCGCAGCCCGCAGCAGCGGCGTCTGGGCCAGATCAACGAGCCCTTGCATGGCTTTCAGACCGGTTTCGCCGTCGCCGAAGATCGAGCCCACCTGGTCAAAAAATCCCTGGCCGCGCGGGAAGCGCGCGAACACCACCCGCCGGTTGGCCGGAATGTGTGCGAGCTTCTTGGCTTCGGCAACCGCCGTCCAGAAGCCGCCCAGCCTGTCGACCAGACCGTGGGCCTTGGCATCGGTGCCCGACCACACCCGACCCTTGGCGACGGCATCAACCTTGGCAAGAGGCATCTTGCGCCCCTCTGCCACTTTTTGCTTGAAGGCAAGATAGATGACATCGGCCTGCTTGTTCAGCGCCGCGAGCTGCGCCCTGGTGTAGGGCGTCAGGGACGAATCGACCAATGCGTCCTTGCCCACCCCGATTTCATCTGCGCCCACCCCAAGCAATGCCAGCGATTTGCCAAAGCTGACCTTGCCGGTGAGAACGCCAATCGAGCCGGTGATGGTACCCGGCTCGGCGACGATGCGGTTGGCCGAACTCGAAATATAATAGCCCCCAGAGGCTGCAACAGCACCCATGCTAACAACGACAGGTTTGCCTTTGGCCTGTGCAACACGCACCGCATGCAGGATCTGGTCTGAGGCCAGGACCGAGCCGCCAGGTGAATCAATGCGCAGAATGATGGCCTTGACCGATTTTTCGTCAGCCGCAGCCAGAATAGCCTTGGAAAAACTGTCTCCGGCAATCACCGAGCTTGTGCTCAGAAGGCTCTGATGCGCGCTGCCATCAACGATATCGCCGTCGCCCTCTATCAAAGCCACGCGGCTGCCGCTGCCAAAGGAGGATCCCGGCGCGGTGGCAACCGCATAGCGGGCGAGATTGACCGGCTTGGCCCCGCTGCCGGCGCGTCCGAGCGCCGCTTGCAGCGCATCGCTGTCATAACCGATGCGATCGATCAGCCCCGCCTTCTTCACGTCCTGCGCGAAAGTTGGGCTCGTATCCATCACTGCGATCAGCTTGGCCCGGGAGATACCGCGGGCCCGCGCCGCTGCCGCGGTAGCACTATCATACCAGCTCTGGAGCAGCGCCGTAGTCTGCAAGCGATCAGCGGCGGTGTAATCCTTTTTCATGAACTCATCGGCGGCGCTCTTGAACTGGGCGCGTTTGACCATCTGTGGAACGGCATGAATTTTGTCGAACAGACCGCGCAAAAAGATGGCGCCTGCGGAAGTCCCGGCTGGTTCGAACGGGCTTTGCGGCTGCATCCAGATCTGATTGGCGCTGGTGGCCAGAAGATAATCCCCAAGTCCCGTCGACAAGAAGCCCTGGGCATCCGCGATTACAAATTTTCCGGACCGGCGGAAGCGTGCCATCGCCGCAGACAATTCCTCGGCTTCTGGCACCGAAAGCCCGGCACTGCCTAGCTTGAGGAACAGGCCCTTGACGCGGTGGTCGCGTCCGGCCCGGTCCAATGCCAGGATGGTTTTCATCACCGTCAGCTGCGCGGGAGCAAACCAAGGTGTCTGCGGCCGTGAATCCGGCAAGTTGCCGCTCAGGTTCATGGTCAGGACCATGTTGCTGGGAAGCCCGTCACCTTGGACCAGACCGGCGATGAAAACCCCGCCGACAATGATGCCGATGCCAAGCAAAAGCATCACAAGCCCGTTCAATGTTCCGGCCACGATGTGGCCGAGCCATTTCAGAAACGCGATCATGCCACCTCCTTGGGGGCTCAGCGACGCGGCGCGGATATGCTGGGCATGTTAAAGAGAATTCGGTTTACGCAGGCCAGCGGGACGGCGCAATTTCCTCAGCCTGTGACCTATAGGCCGCGCCGGAGCCAGGTAGATGGCCGAAAACTCACCCTCGCATCAGAAAAAGTTCAAGCAGGGCAAAAGGTAAGCCGCCCACAGGATCGGAATCTGGCAACTTTCCCCGCTGTTACGCTTGTGATGACAGATTGGTAATAATACATCGGCGGACCTTGATCCGGCCCTTCGGGGCCGGTTCGCGCTCCGTTGCGCCCATGGGCCCTATAGGTTACGCCAAGCGCATGGAAGCTTTTGTCCGCGATGGCTTTACGCTTGGCTTCGACAGTCTGGGTCCGGCCTCAGGGCGTCCGGTACTGCTGATCCACGGTTTTGCCACCAGCCGCACCGAGATGTGGCAGCGCCTGGGCTGGTACAGCGCATTTGAACGCAAGGGCTACCGGCTGATTGCCCCGGATCTGCGCGGCCACGGCGCTAGCAGCAAGGCCTATGACCCATCTGCCTACGCCCCGTCCGCACTGGTGGCCGATCTCGTCGGCCTCCTGGACCATCTCAACATCGCCCGTGCCGATGTCCTCGGCTATTCAATGGGCGCGCGCCTGGCCCTCATGCTGGCGAGCAGCTTTGCGTCCATGGTCGACCATGTCGTGGCCGCGGGCGTGGGCGGACGCCTTCTTGCACCTCAAACAGCACCGGGCGCCATGGCCGAAGCCATGGAGGCGAGCACTGTGGACAACATCCACGAGCCGATGCTGCGCAGCTTCCGGCAGTTTGCCGATGAGCAAGGCGCCGATTGCAAGGCCCTCGCCGCTTTCAGTCGCGGCCCGTCCGAGCCTTTGACCCCGCAGCAGCTGTCGCAGATCACAGCACCTTGCCTCATCATCGCCGGCGCGCGCGATGCGCTGGCCGGCGATCCTGAGGAACTTGCTGCGCACATCAAGGGCGCCAAGGCCCGCCAGCTACCGGGCTGCGATCATTTTTCCGCCATAGCCCATGGCCTGCTCAAGGCCAGCGTGTTCGATTTTTTTGCAGACGAACTGGATCTTTGAGCGGTCCACGGGTGGTAAAACGACGTAGGCGATGGGGTTGAAACAACTCAACTCTGCGCATTTGAGGAGGAACCATCATGAAGCACGGATATACGCGTTATTTGGGCGCCGCGATGCTTATCGCAGGGCTCTCCGCAGCACCGGCCCTGGCTGGCGGCAATCTGACAACGGAGATCAACACCGCAGCTCTTCATGCCAGACTATCTGCCAAGGCCAGCACCCTGAAGATGGTGCATGCCCACATGCATCATGCCCTCAATTGCCTCGCCGGCCCCAAAGGCAAAGGTTTTGACAGCGCCGCCTTGGACCCGTGCAAGAATGAGGGTAATGGCGCGATCAGCGACGCCACCAGCGCCGCCATGAAGCAGCGTCTCGAAGAGGTTGCGCAACTCCTGCAAAAAGGACTGAGCGACAAGAACCTCGGCACTGCAAAGGCGACCGCCGCCAAAGTCGAGGCGGAACTGGACGGCATGACCAAGAAATAGCTCAGCCAGGCTGCGGGGGCGGGCCGAGCAGGTGCAACAGATCATCCGGGGTGAGGATCTGAGGCAGCACCTTCGCCCGCGCAGCTCGCGGGGCATAGTAGAGGTAGAGCGGAACACCGGCCCGTCCATGGGCCTGCAGCAAGGCTGTGATCTCTGGATTGCGGCTGGTCCAGTCCGCCACCAGATAGGCAACATGGTCGCGCTTAAAGGCACGCTGGACACTTGGTGCCTCTAGGGCCAGTTTTTCATTGACGAGGCAGGTGATGCACCACGCGGCGGTGGCATCGACAAAGACCGGCCGGGCTTTCTGGCGCAGCTGCGCGAGCCGTTGCGCCGTGAAGGGCTGTGCATTGAGCCCGGTGGCGGCGACTGCCTTGGTGGCCCCACGTGCGCCGCTGTCTTGATAGACAAGACCAAGCCCGCTCAAGGACGCCACCAGCGCGAGCGCACTTGCGAGCCCGCCGGCACGCCGCCAGAATGGCCCGGCCTGACGGCTCGCACTAAAGGACCAGGCAGCAAAGCCAACACCGATCATCGCCCCCAGACTTTCGATCAAGGCAGCCGCACCGGCCTCCTGGGTCAGGACCCAAAGCAGCCAAGCACTGGCGCCATACATGGGAAAGGCCAGGGCCTCACGCAGGCGTATCATCCAAATGCCCGGGCGGGGCAGCCAGCGGCGCCAGCGGGGCACCAGTGCCAGGAGCACAAAGGGGGCCGCAAAGCCGACGCCAAGCGCGATAAAGACCAGCATGGCCACGGCAGCATTTTGCGACAGCGCGTAACCAAGTGCGGCCGCCATGAACGGCGCCGTGCACGGGGCCGATACGCCAACCGCGAGCAGCCCGGTGAAGAAGGCACCCCACCCATCGGCGCGACCGGCAAGCCGGCCGCCTCCGCCAAAACCTCGTTCGAGTTCGACCGCCCCTGAAAAATTCAGTCCCACGGCAAAAAGGAGCAGGGCAAAGAGCGCGACAAAGAGCGGCTGCTGCAACTGGAAACCCCAACCCACCGCGAGCCCGCCGGCCCGCAGGAACACGGCGCCAGCGCCCAGACCGA
Organism: Pseudomonadota bacterium; assembly: GCA_021817355.1. Next base: position 9,599 of record JAKAVI010000018.1, read on the forward strand.
CGAACCCCAGGAGAACGCCAGCACCATAGGCAAAACCCTGCACTGCCACGCGCGCGCGATGACGCTCTGCACTCTCGGCGAGTGCGAGAATCTTGATCGCCAGAACCGGCAGCACGCAGGGCATGAGATTGAGGATGAGCCCGCCTGCCAGCGCGAGCACCAGCGCGACGATCAGGCTCTGCGTTGCCCTCCGGGCAAAATCGACTCTGGGTACCGCGCCGTGGGGGGCATCAATGGCAAGCGCCGTGACCGCGCCGCTGGCATCGCGCAATTCGAGCACACCCTTCAGAGGACCGCGCTGGTGGGGACGGGCCTCAAGCTCAAGGGCAACGCCGCTGCGCAGCCGCCGCAGGCGTTGCGCGGCGCTGGGCACGATCTGTCCACCGTGCAAGGGCGCAAAAAGCGCAGTCACAGGTGCAGCTGAAGAAAGCTCGGGGGAAGCCAAGAAGAGAACGAGCTGCGTGCCATGGCGCCCATAACGTACCTGGTAGGGCGAGGGTACAGGCAGCCTGGCTCGGGCGGCCGCGAACTGGGCGGCAATGGTCGCATAGGGCACAGCCGGTGCCGCACTGATGGTGACGGGAAGCGTCAGTTCGGCAGATTGGGGAATGCAGATCTCTTTACAGACAAGCCACTGGGCAGCGGCCCTGAGCGTGACCACACGACCTGGGCGTACCCCGCTGGGGGCCACAAGGTGGGTCAGCAGCCAGACCTTGTGCTCGTAGCCGTAATCAATCAACGGACCGGTCGCCAGCCGTTGCGGATAGGGCCACAGCAACGGACCTGCGCGCCAGCCTCTGGGCAATGTCCAGGCCAGTGTCGTGGGGGTTCCGGCCGCACCGGGATTGCGCCAATAGGTGTGCCACCCCGCCGGAATATCCTGTTCGAACGCGATCCTGAGCCGGCCTCCAGGCGCCACGCTGGTGGTCTCGCTGATCAGCCGGACACGGACGTTGGGCGCTCCGGCCATCGCCCCCGCAGGAGCCAGGGCAAGGAAAAACAGCAGCAACAGAGCAACACGACGCGCCATGGCTTGCTATAACCCGGCCCGCCGAAGCTCGCTAGCGCCATAGCGCAGCACTCGGCAAAGACCTCAGGCCTCGGCTAGGCTGGGATCCAAAGCTCACACCAAGGAGTGTCATATGCCAGTTATGAACCGCCAATGGATTTTGGCCCGCCGCCCTGTTGGCGAGATCGCCGCCGGCGATCTTGAGCTGCGCGAGACGCCGATCCCCGAACCTGCTGAGGGGGAATTTCTGGCGCGCACGATCTACCTGTCGCTCGACCCCACCAACCGCATCTGGATGAGTGACCAGGACCAGTACATGCCTCCGGTCAATCTGGGCGAGGTGATGCGCGGCGGTACCTTGGGGGTCGTGGCGCGCTCACGCCATCCGGGCTTTCAGCCGGGCGATATTGTTTCGGGCATAGGTGGGTGGCAGGACTACGCATTGGCCCATATGGCGCAGAAGTTGCCGGCGCGGCGGGACCTGCCATTGCCGGCCTATATGAGCGTTCTGGGCATGACCGGCGCAACGGCCTATTTTGGCCTTCTGGAAATCGGCAAGCCGCAGGCAGGTGAGACGCTGGTGGTATCGGCCGCCGCAGGCGCGGTCGGCTCCATCGTCGGGCAGATCGGAAAGCTCAAGGGGTGCCATGTCGTCGGCATTGCCGGCTCTGACGAAAAATGCCGCCATGTGGTGGCAGACCTTGGCTTCGATGCCTGCCTCAACTACCGCAAGCCAAGCTTTGCGCAAGAGCTTACTGCCGCCTGCCCGCGCGGCATTGATATCGATTTTGAGAATGTCGGCGGCACCATTCTCGATGACATTCTTGCCCGCATCAATCTGAGGGCGCGTATCGTGCTGTGCGGACTGATCGCGAGCTACAACGCCCAGGCCCCAGTACCTGGTCCTTATAATTTTGCCCAGCTGCTGATGAAACGAGCCCATCTGGAGGGCTTCATCATTTCCGACTACATGCGGCGTATGAAAGAGTTCTGGAACGAGATGAGCGGCTGGGTGCGAAGCGGACAGATCAAGTATGATGTCACCATCGTGCGCGGTCTGGAGCAGGCTCCCGGGGCGCTGAAGCTGCTTTTTACCGGTGGCAATACCGGCAAGCTTCTGCTGCAGCTCAGTGACGAGCCGTGATGCGCATTACGGCGGGACGCTTCAAGGGTCGCACCTTGCAGGCACCTTCGGATCAACGCACCCGCCCGACCTCGGACAAGGTGCGCCAAGCCGTATTCAATATACTCGCGCATGGCGAGATCGGCGCCAGCTTTGCCCTCGAGGGCGCGGCCGTGATCGATGTCTTTGCCGGCACCGGTGCCATGGGTCTTGAGGCTCTCTCGCGCGGCGCAGGGTTTTGCCTCTTCGTCGAGGACGCTGCCGCCGCCAGAGCCCTCATCCGCCAGAATGTTGAGGCGCTGGGAGTTTGCGGTGTCACCAAAATCTGGCGGCGTGACGGTACTGCGCTCGGACCACTGCCTACCACCGCCAGGGGACCCTTCACGCTGGCAGTGCTTGATCCGCCTTATCGGCAAGGGTTGCTGGCGCCGGCGCTGCGGGCGCTGTCCGAGGGTGGCTGGCTGTTGCCAGGAGCGCTGGCCATCGCCGAGGCGGCCGCGGAGGACGAAGTCGACCTGCCGTCGGGATATGAGCGTCTCGACCTGCGCAAATATGGCGAAAGCAAAATCCTGATCCTGCGTTTTGCTCCCCAAATGCCTTAAATGCACCCGTGGTCTGCGCCCTCTGCCAGCGGCGCGATCACCATCTGCGCTGCAGAATTGCCGGTATCTGTCGTTCTGTAATGGCGGTAGAGCAGCACGAAGACGGCTACAACCCCGGGCAGCGAGAGAAGTATAACTGTCCTTAGCCCTCCGCCAGCATGCACCAGCAGCGCCGCGGTGATGAGCGCGGTGCTGCCGCCAATGTCCCAGCCACCTTCGGCGGCAATGTGAAAGCGTGCCACGCAGGGCGAGGCCTGGGACTTGTTGTAGACCACGGTCATCAGTGTGGGTACGTAAAGGCAACTGACAAGGGCACCGAGCGCATTGGCGAACACCGCAAAGCCGGCGTCGCCGATGCTTGCCGCCCGCACCAAAGTAACCGTTGCAAGAACGCTGAGCGCGATGAAGGCCGCACGCCGGCCGTGACCATCATCAATCAGCCGGCCAAGCACAAGTCCTCCCACCGCTCCTGCCAGTGCGGCGACCGCCATCGCTCCGCCATAGCTTTGGAAGTTTTCACCGAGTGACATGAACAGCGCCAGTTGCCAGCCGAAATAAAGCCCACAGGCGATCCAGCCATCGCAGACAAAAAGCAGGACACCCGGCAAGGCCGCGCGCAGCGCCGCCGGCGCGCGGCGCTTGGGCGTAATGTTTGGCGTCCACAAAAGGGGCGCGGCCGCGCTCAGAAGTATGAGGGCAGTCGCACCAAAGGCGAGATCGGGTCCGAACCTCGTCAGCGCCCATCCCGCAAGCAGGGGTGCGGCAATACCGATCATAGCCGCCATGGCTTCGCGTACCCCCACCTGTTGGCCACGCTGATGGGCATCACCGAGTGAGGCAAAGACAGCGTGATAGCTGGTCCAGTAAAGGCTGTCACCGACCGCCGAAACGCCGATCAGAAGATAGAGGCTGGGGCCGATACCATGCACCGTGGCAAGAACCGGATACTGCAGGGCGGAGACGATGGTGCCTGCTATCAGAATTGGCTTCAGCCCAAAGCGCAGCGAAAGTGGCAGCAGCAGTGGCCGCATCAAAAAACGCCCCAAAAGGACGGTGGCGAGCGAGGCAAGCACGGCCGGTAATGACAAACCCGCCTTCAGCAGAAAGACCGTATAGAAAGCACCGCTGCCGGTCAGCGCCAGGGAGTGGATGCCATAATGCAGATTGAGCAGGTTGACTGAGCGGTTACGAAAATAGGCCATGATCGAAAGCCGCCATTGCGGGTAAAATTGAACTTGTCGTAACGCTCAGAAATGCCCCCTCAGCGCCGGCCAAACAGACGCTCGATGTCGGCGAGCTTGAGCTCGACATAGGTAGGGCGGCCGTGATTGCACTGGCCACTATGAGGCGTGGCTTCCATTTCGCGCAACAGCGCATTCATCTCCTCGGCCGTAAGCCGCCTGCCTGCGCGCACCGACATGTGGCAGGCCAGTGTCCCGGCAACCTCGTCCAGGCGCTCCTTGAGCGTGAGGGCATGGGCGCTTTCGGCAAGCTCATCGGCCAGATCGCGGATCAGCCCAGCGATATCAAGCTTGCCCAGCATGGCAGGGGTTTGCCGCACCAAGATGGCATCCGGGCCGAAGGCTTCCAGGATGAGACCCAGTTCAGCAAATTCGTCAACCCTTGCGCACAACCGCGTCACATCCGTCGGATCAAGGTTCACCACTTCGGGGATGAGCAAGGGTTGCGCCGCAATGGCCCCCTGGGCCATCGCCCGCTTCATGCGTTCATAAACCAGCCGCTCATGGGCAGCATGCTGGTCGACGATGACGATACCGTCCTTGGTCTGCGCTACCACATAGGTTTCGTGCAACTGGGCGCGTGCGAGCCCCAGGGGATAATTGTTCTGTTCCGTGGAAGGTGGCGGCACCACCGGCAATGCCGGTGGTGCCTGCCACAACAGATCCGCCTGGGAACCTGCGGCCAAGGGCGCCATTGGCGCGGAGGCGTAGCGAACCGGGGCAGGATGTGGACGAAACGCCGCGAGCGCCGCGCCTGCCACGGTGGTGGCGGCTCTATGGCCGGCGCGGTCGAGCGCCTGTTTCAGCGCCGACACGATCAGTCCGCGCACCAGACCGGCGTCGCGAAAGCGCACTTCGCTCTTGGCCGGATGCACATTGACGTCCACGAAAGCCGGATCACAGGTCAAAAACAGCGCCAGGGCCGGATGGCGATCGCGCGCCAAAAAATCCGCGTAGGCGCCGCGCACCGCACCGATCAGGAGCTTGTCACGAACTGGCCGTCCGTTGACGAACAGAAACTGAGCCATGGCGTTGGCCCGGTTATAGGTCGGAAGACCAGCATAGCCTTCGAGGCGCACGGCCTCGCGCACGGCGTCTATGGCCACAGCATTTGCGGCAAAATCCTGTCCCATGATGTGGGTGAGGCGCGCCAGAGCATCTTCCTGGGCCGGCAGGTCAAGGCACCTGCGTCCATCGAGGGTAAGGCTGAACGCAATCTGCGGCCGTGCCATGGCAAGACGCTTGACCACATCCTGTGTCGCCAGATCCTCGCTGCGGCTCGATTTGAGAAATTTGAGCCGCGCCGGAGTAGCAAAGAACAGGTCGCGGACTTCCACTCTGGTGCCGCTTTGGCCGCTGGCGCGAAAGCCGATCGGATAGGGTCCTTGGCGCAGGCCTCCTGCGAGCGCAATGGCATGGGCCTCGCTTTCTGCGGTACGACTGGCGACGACCAGGCGGGCAACCGCACCGATCGAGGGCAAGGCCTCGCCGCGAAATCCCATGGTAGCGATCTGCGTCAGATCATCAGTGCCATCGCGACAGGGAAGTTTGGAGGTGGCATGCCGCTCCACCGCCAGGGCCAGCTCATCGGCCGCCATGCCCACACCATCATCCTCCACGAGTATGAGGCTGGCACCGCCCTGGGCAACCGCGATCTCAATACGCTGCGCGCCCGCATCGAGGGCGTTTTCGACCAGTTCCTTGACGGCACTGGCCGGCCGCTCGATGACCTCGCCGGCCGCGATACGGTTTACCGTGCCCTCGTCAAGCCGGCGGATCTTGGGTGAGTCGGACGCCATGGGCTGATCCTAGCAGAGCCGCTAGGGCGGGTGGCAGCCAGCGTGCGGGCCTTTGCCGCGGGCGACTGTGGACAACCCGCGGCCATCAAAAGGTCACGATTGCACCATCACCGCGCCCAGTTCGGGGTCCAGGGTCAATCCTGTCGGCTGGCCGCACTAATCCCCTGGAACGATTAACGCCCCCCAGCCCCCGAACCAGGCTTAGCGCCGGCCGGCCGACATCCTCTCCCCGCACCCCATCTCAGATCCAATCCTTGCGGCGTTTTAATAGCCCATGGCGCGCAGTTTTGCGGCCATCTGGCCGAACAGTCCCCCGATCGCGCCGACCAGCACCGCAATCGTCGTTCCGGTCGCAATGAAGCTGACATAAAGGTCGCCGATGGCGGCGGAAAAGCCAATGCCAACAAAGCCACAGACGCCTCCGGCAATGGCACCTGCGGTCGCACTTGCGAACCAGCCATGGCCGGTTACCACGGCGTAGATGTAGGCAGAGGTCGCAGAAATCATCATCCCGCCAAAAAGAAAGAGATTCTGGGCCAGCCAGGGAATGAAGTGTCCGCTCACATACATGGTCAGTTGCAGCACAATACCGACAAAGGTGGCCCGGACGAGCGGCACAGGTTCGATCACATCTACCTCCATCCCCAATGCGTCAGACCGGGCGATTGCGGCCTTAAACCGAGACGCGATTTGGCTTTGAGTTGCCTTTGAAGTGCCAAACGCATCCGGCGGGCAAAGGCGCCACCACAGTGTGATGACCGAAGCGTAACCTTTGTTGGCTTGCGATGCGCGGTGTTTTTTTCTAGACGGCTAGCGCCAGGGCCCGTGGGCATGCTTGGCGCCAGCGCCCTCACAGGTGAGCAAATCCTCGTGTGCAGATGATCGAAGTCGAAGGATTGACAAAACAGTTTGGCCCCTTGGCGGCTGTCGCCGGCATCGACCTGCGCGTCGGGCGCGGCGAGGTCTTGGGATTTCTGGGACCCAACGGTGCTGGCAAGTCCACCACCATGAAGATGATCACGGGCTATCTGTCAGCCACCTCCGGGCGGGTACGGATTTGCGGCAACGACATCGAAACCCAGACCATCGCGGCCCAGCGCCTGATCGGCTATCTGCCCGAGGGGGCGCCGGCCTATGGCGACATGACCCCGCGCAGTTTCCTGACTTTTATTGCTGAGGTTCGCGGTTTTTTTGGTGCCACCGCCAAATCCCGCATCGAGCGGGCCATTGCCAGCACCGAACTTGATCCGGTGCTCGAGCAACCCATCGAGACCCTGTCAAAGGGCTTCAAGCGTCGCGTCGGCCTTGCCCAGGCCATCTTGCATGATCCTCCCGTTCTGATCATGGATGAGCCAACCGACGGGCTTGATCCCAATCAGAAGCATGCGGTGCGTCGGCTGATCCGCGACATGGCGCCGCAAAAGGCGATCATCGTCTCGACCCATCTTCTGGAAGAAGTCGAAGCCATCTGCACCCGTGCGGTGATCATTGATCGCGGACGCATCGTGGCCGACGGGACGCCCTCCGAGCTTCTGACCCGCTCGCGCCATCACAATGCCGTCAGCCTGCTGTTGCCGACAGAGCAGGCCGAGCTTGCCCGCGCACGCCTGAAGTCGATGAATGATGTGGTTTCGGTCGAACAGAGCACGCGGCCCGACGGGCTTTCGATGCTGACGGCATTTCCCCGGCAAGGCAGGTTGCTCATCGAAGCGGTGAGCGCACTGGTCATGGCCGAGCACTGGGATGTGCGAGAGCTTTACGCCGAACCGGGCCGTCTGGAAGATGTCTTCCGAGCCGTCACCACCCATGATGCGGCGCGGGCACGGGCCCAGGCCAACGGAGCAATCGCATGAGCGGATTGTGGCCGATCTTCAAGCGCGAATTCGCAGCCTATTTTGCAACGCCCCTGGCCTATGTGTTTATCGTGATCTTCTTGTTCGCGATGGGCGCCTTCACCTTCTACATCGGCAATTTTTACCAGAATGGCGTTGCCGATCTGGCAGTGTTCTTCGCCTATCATCCCTGGCTTTACCTGTTTCTTGTGCCCGCCATCGCGATGCGCCTGTGGGCGGAGGAGCGCCGCGGCGGTACCATCGAACTGCTGCTGACCCTGCCCGTCCCGGTGTGGGCTAGCGTGATCGGAAAATATCTGGCGGCGTGGGCCTTTACCGGGGTGGCACTGCTTCTCACCTTTCCCATCTGGCTCACCGTCAATTATCTCGGCAATCCGGACAATGGCGTGATCCTGGCCGGCTATGTCGGCAGCTTCCTGATGGCCGGCGGCTATCTTGCGATCGGCGCAGCGATTTCGGCCGCGACCAGCAATCAGGTGATCGCCTTTGTGGTTTCGGTGGTGGTCTGTTTTCTGTTCACGATCTCAGGAGCGCCTCTTGTGCTCGACTTTGTTCGCGCCATCGCGCCACTGCCCATCGTGACTTCTATTTCCTCGTTCAGCTTCCTCACCCATTTCGGGGCCATTTCTACCGGCGTGATCGATCTTCGCGACGTCATCTTCTTCGTCACGCTGATCGCCTTGTTTCTGGCGATCAACATCGTCCTGATCGACCTGAAGAAGGCAAGCTGAACCATGTCCAAGCCGCTGTCCCGGCGCGTTTATGCGATCAGCGCCCTCATCCTGGCTGCGATCATTTTCGTGGCCATCAATATTGCCGCAGATGCCAGCCTGACCACCGAGCAGATCGATCTTACTGAAAACGGCCTCTATACCATCTCCAAGGGCACCAAAGAGATCTTGCGCAGCCTGAAAGAACCGATCACCCTCAAATTCTATTACTCCAAGAAGGCCGCCGCCGATTACGCGCAGATCAACGCCTATGCGGCGCGCGTACGCGACCTGCTGCAGCGTTATGCGGCCCTGTCCAACGGCAAGGTCATCGTCGAGGAATTGGATCCGGCGCCCTATACCAAGGCCGAGGATCAGGCCAATGCCGCCGGACTGACCGGCGCCCAGACCGATGATGGTCAAATCGTCTATTTTGGTCTTGTTGGTACCAATACCATCGACGGCACCCAGACCATTCCCTTCTTCAGCCTGAAGCGGGAGCCTTTTCTCGAATACGACATCACGTCGCTGATCTACCGGCTGTCGCAGCCACAAAAGCCGGTCATCGGCGTGCTGTCGTCACTGCCGCTCAATGTCGGGGCTGGCGGCATGATGGCCGCCCTGCAAGGACGGGCACAGCCTTATGTCGCCTGGCAGCAGCTGGCGCAGAACTACAAGACGCGGATGATTGCCGCGGACTTCAAAACCCTACCCAAGGGCATCCGCGTGCTCATGATTGTCCAGCCAAACAAGCTGAACGCGGTGCAACGCTATGCCATTGACCAGTTCGTGCTGCGTGGCGGCCATGCGCTGATTTTTGTCGATCCGCGTTCGGACATCGCGCTGGCCTCCGGTGAGGGCGGCCAGCCGGTCGCGCCAGCTTCCTCAAGCCTGCCCCAGCTGTTCAAGGCCTGGGGCATCGGCTTCAACCCCCAAAAGGTGGTTTTGGACGGCCGCCTGGCGCAGCAGGTTGAAGTGCAGGACAATCCCCACGATCCCATCGTGCTCTACCCCACCTGGCTCAGGATCGGCAGAGCGCAGATGAACCACAAGGATCAGGTTACGGCCAATCTGTCCGATCTCAACCTGGCGACGGTCGGCGCGCTGTTCCCGACCAAGGGGGCCACGACCCATTTCGTCCCGCTGATCAGTTCCTCAGACGACGCCAGCCTGATCTCGACCTCCCGCCTGAAACTGACCCCACCGCAGGATCTGCTCAATGCCATCCATCCGGTGGGTAAACCCTTTACGATCGCCGCACGGATTTCAGGCCCTGCCCATACCGCCTTTCCCAATGGTCCGCCGCCGGGCGCCCCTGCCAAGGGCGAGATCAAGCTCGCCAAGAGCATCAATCTGATCGTCGTCGCCGATACCGACATCTTCGACGACCGCTTCTGGGTACGCATGGATCAGACCTATGGTGGAAAAGACATTGCCGAGCCGTTCGCGGACAATGGTGCCTTCATCCTGAATGCGGTGGAAAATCTCACCGGTTCGAACGCCCTGATCTCGCTGCGCACCCGCGCGGTGTCCGCCCACCCATTTACCGTGGTCAAGGAATTGCAGGCCGAGGCCCAGGCTGAATTCCAGCAACAGGCGAATGACTTGCAGCAAAAGCTGTCCGATACCGAGCACAAGCTGAGGACACTCGAAAGCGGTGGCAGTGCCGCGGTGGGCAGCGTCGTGCAGCTTTCCGCCAGACAGCAGCATCAAATCGAGGACTTCAAGCGTGAACTGATCAATACCCGCCTTCAGCTGCGGAAAGTGCAGCTGAACCTGCGCAAGAGTGTTGATCAGCTGGGAAGCATACTTGCGTTTCTCAACATCGCCTTCGTGCCCATTCTGGTGGCGCTGTTTGCGCTCGTGCTGGCCTGGCTGCGGCGACGCCGCCGCGCCCGCGCCGTGAACCTGTGACGGAGGCCGCAATGTCCCTGGCAGCAGCGATCCTTCACGACCGGCGTCGGCGCAATCTTCTGGTGCTGGCGATCCTGGCCGCACTCAGCACCGGGCTTGCGGTACTGG
>JAKAVI010000078.1 GCA_021817355.1 Pseudomonadota bacterium
GACCACGCGCGGCAAAGGGTCAAGCTCGGTTTTCTTTTCCGGGCTCAGGGCATTGTTGCGGGCAAAATAGGCATGATAATCGGCGACAAATTTTGCCACCGCAGCAACCGCCGCCTGTTTGAAGTCATCAAGTGCCCCCTTCTCTGGCGCTGGCAGTACAAGCGGCCAGTTCTTGGTACGGATGGTGTGATCGGGCGTCACCACACCTTGCTGACTATAGCGCGCAAGCTCCTTGCCGTTCACATAGTCAAGGATCTGAGGCGTAGCGCGAAACTCCAGAATCTGCCGCTTGGCGGTGCCGGCAAGCGCGTCGCGGGCAAGCGCCACCGCCCCGCGAATGATGGGAGCGATCTCGGCAACCGAAGCAAGGGTGCGGGGCAGCTCTTGTGATGGACGTGCCTTGCGGTTCAGCATCAGCCGCTCTTCGGCCATGGTCACGAATTTGATCATGCGCGCATAGGCTTCATGCGCACTTGCGCCCACTGTGAAGATACCGTGCTGCAGAAGCACGAGGCCTTCGACTTCGGGGTTCTTGTCGAATACCCCTGCCACCGCCTTGGCCAGTGCGAACCCCGGGATGGTGTAGGGTACATAAGCCACACGCGCGCCATAGAGGTCGCGCACGATGGCCTCGCCGTCGGGCTGATCGGTCAGCGCCAGAACCGCGGTGGAATGCGTATGGTCGATGAACTTGTGCGGCAGAAAGGCATGCAGCAAGGTCTCGACACTGGGATTGGGTGCGGCCGGATCGAGCAGGTTGAGCCGCTGAAACGCAACCATGTCGGCATCGCACAGCCGGTCGAGCGCCTTGAGACGGCGCAGCGGCGCAAGACGTACCGCCGGCAGGCCCGCTGGCTCGATATTGCCCATGTCCCAGCCCGAGCCCTTGACGCAGAGTACCTCAACGGCATCACCCAGCATGTCCTTGAGCGTGGTTTTGACCGAGGTATTGCCGCCGCCATGCAGCACCAGTTTGGGATCGCTGCCCAAAAGACGGGTGGTGTAGACGCGCAGGGCCAGATCCTCGCCCACACCTGCTTTGGCATAATGGGCAATCATCGCCGTGGCATCGGCGTCGGACCAGCGGGATTTCATGTTCACTCCGATTCTTGGGGAAAGAGACTCTGCAAGCCATCTTCACTGGCCGCGCACACGCCGCGTTCGGTGATGAAGGCGCTGATGAGGCGGGCCGGGGTCACATCAAAGGCAGGGTTGGCGCCTGGCGAACCTGGAGCGGCAATAGCGACCGTCGCAATGCCCCCCTGTTCAAGCCGGCCGGTCATTTTGAGCAGTTCATCGGCACTGCGTTCCTCAATCGGGATCTGGCGTCCCGAACCCAGCTGCCAGTCAATGGTCGAACTGGGCAGCGCAACGTAGAACGGTACATCATTGTCCCTGGCGGCGAGCGCTTTGAGGTAAGTACCAATCTTGTTGGCGACGTCGCCATTGCGCGTCACCCGATCGGTGCCGACGATGCACAGATCAACCTTGCGGTGCTGCATCAGGTGTCCACCAGCATTGTCGGCAATGATGGTGTGGGGGACGCCATGAGCGCCAAGCTCGTAGGCAGTGAGTGATGCGCCCTGGTTGCGCGGGCGGGTCTCATCGACCCAGACGTGAACCTCAAGCCCTGCATCATGGGCCATATAGATGGGAGCAAGAGCCGTACCCCAGTCGACGGTGGCAAGCCAGCCGGCATTGCAATGGGTCAGGATATTGAGAGGTCCCGTCGCCTTCTTGGCGGCGGCAGCCTTGAGGCGGGCAAGCCCGTGCTCGCCGATGCGCCGGCAGACCTCGACATCCTCATCGCAGATGGCCGCCGCCTCGTTCCAGGCAGCGTCGGCGCGCGCCGCCACCGAAAGGGGAGCCAGAGCGAGCTCCATGCGGCGCAGCGCCCAATGCAGGTTGACGGCAGTGGGCCGGGTTGCCCCCAGCAGAGCAATTGCGGACTGAAGCGCCTCATCGCTCGCATCGGCGCGCAGGGCGAGGGCAACACCATAGGCCGCGCTTGCCCCGATCAAGGGAGCGCCGCGTACCACCATGGTCTTGATCACGCGCGCGCAGTCAGAGGCCGAGGAAAGGACCTGGGTTGCGAATTCATGGGGGAGCCTTGCCTGGTCGATAACCTCGACGGCGCCGTCGGCGCGCGGCCAGATGGTGCGGTAAGGACGGCCGGCAATCTTCATATCCGCTCCGATCTTCTCTCTGGGTGAGCCTTTTGCGATGGCCGCAGGCAGGGGACGGCCAGTCCCGGCCGCACTATCCCCTTACCGTCCAAGGTTCAAGTCCCCCAGTGACCATTCCCGCCTCCCGAGGGAGGCTTTTAGATCCTCACCCCGCGCTCGAAGTTCTGCACATCACCACCGGCAAGGCGGATGAGAACCAGACATGTATGCGCAACTATACGGGCTCTAATAAAGGTTTTACAGCCGCCACTGAGTGCTGCTTTGATCTGCAATGCATCAGGTGTTTTGATGCCGGTGATCGCACGTAGCTGCGCCGCAGCGCGCAGCTGATCGGGTGCCAGGTCAGCATTTGACGACCCCGGCTACGGGTCAGCAGCGCTTCATAGTGTTCTGCCAGGACACCATCGCCGGCGCGATACAGCGCCACCAGAACTTCGAGCAATGTCAGCGCTGAGGTCACAAGCTGGCGCCGTCCTGCCGCACCTCCTTGAACAAGACTTCCACCGGATCAAGAAAGCGCGACTCTTCCTCGATGAAATAGATGATGACGGCCGTATCGACGCCGACCGGGCCGCTGCCCAGGTCGGCGATCAATCCCACGAGGCGCGCTTCTTTGCTACATGGTCGGCCGCTCATGATGGATGTAAATGCGGGTGGCCTGATCGACGGGAAATTCGGTCCCCTCGATGTAATTGGAGAAGTAGACATCGAAGAACGCCACGTTGTGAAAGGCCGGAGGCACAGGCCCGTGGCAGGGACGGTTCGCGGCAGCGATTGCGCGCAAACCGGCCAGCAGCGATTCAAAAACCGGAAGGCGGTTGGGATCGTAAGGCTCACCAGCCGCATAAGCGCGCGGTTGGCGCCGATAGATCAGTGGAGCGCGACCGCAGAAGCGCGACCATAAGGCCTTCGAGAATACGGAATTGCTCTTTGAGGCCCAGGACCGGCGCAAGAGCGCGCGCCTGATCGCGGAGCTGGTTCAGGCTTACCTCGCCGGAATTCCGCAGCGTCTCGGCAAGGCGCTGTTCCACACCCTGCCGTCCGACCGTTTTAGATACCTTGTTGCTGCGGCGCGAGGGCAGCAGGTTCTCAAGAAACGCGCGCGGTCGCGATGCCAGGAACAGCGAACCCATATAGGGCATATCACCTGTCACCGGTCCGTGTCCCACCACCTGCCGCAGGATGACGCCCGGCAATTTGATCTGGCGGGGATATGGCCCGGACAGAAACACCGACCCATCGGGCGCGGCCCGGTTCTCCAAAGCGATGCGGTGGCCCCCGCCGCCCCACAGCTGAGCGAGATTGGATTGACCGGTGGTCGTGCGGTCAGAGGATAGCCCTTGCCCAAACACCGATCCCACAGCGACGGGTTCGAGCGTCAAGTTGCCCTGGAGTTTCTAGGTGGCGAGACGCTTCACGGGCTGGGGAAGCGCCATGATATTTCCCGTAACCTGATCCGCAGATGGGTCGAGATGTACGAGGCCGGCGCCCGGCCCGCCTTCGCTTTGATATTTGCATCAAGGAATGGGCTCCCTGCCAGTGCTGCGGCAAACGATAAGGGCAGGAGCCCTAGTCCGGAGCAAGGCGACCG
>JAKAVI010000330.1 GCA_021817355.1 Pseudomonadota bacterium
CCGCTGGCACAGGCACAGTTGTTCTTTAATACAAGCAATGGCGTCAGTGGACTTGAAGTGATGATTAAGAATCCGGATCGCGCTGATGCCATGGCTGGTGCGATTGGTCTGGCGGCTGGGCCAAACACGCGGGTTCTTACCTGGCAGGATATGAATTCGAGCCTGGTAGGTGCCATCAATGTAGAAAAGAATGTTATGTTTCTGATTTTGATGCTGATCGTGCTAGTCGCTGCACTCAACATCATTTCCGGATTGATCATGTTGGTAAAAGACAAAGGCGCTGATATCGCAATATTGCGGACGATGGGGGCCACGCGCGGTGCTATCATGCGGGTTTTCCTGATTGCCGGGAGTAGCGTAGGAGTAATCGGTACGTTCCTTGGCTTCATTGTGGGAGTAGTGTTCTGCGATAACATAAATGCCATACGAAACTTTCTTTCTCGCCTGACTGGTACGGATCTCTTCAATCCGGAAATCTATTTCCTGAGCCGTATGCCGGCGGAGATTAATCGTGGCGAGGTTATTGCAGTGGTTGGCATGGCACTTGTTCTGAGTTTTCTCGCTACACTTTATCCGTCCTGGCGGGCCGCTCGGCTCGATCCGGTAGAAGCGCTGCGCTATGAGTGAGGCGATGCTTCGGCTTGAGCGTGTCAGCCGGGTTTACCGTCAAGGCGAGGTTACACTGGAGGTATTCCGGAATCTGTCTCTGGAAGTACGTCCTGGAGAGCTGGTGGCTCTGGTAGGTCCCTCCGGGGCGGGCAAATCCTCACTGCTTCATATGGCAGGTCTTCTTGAGACGCCGAGCGGAGGCGAAGTGCTTGTAGCTGGACGTGCCGCGTCGCAGCTTAGCGATGGTGAGCGGACGCGTTTGCGTCGGGAATTCATCGGCTTTGTCTATCAGGCGCATCATCTGCTGCCTGAGTTCACAGCCCTGGAAAATGTCATGATACCACAGCGCATTGCAGGGATTGGTCGTGGGGCCGCGCGCGCTCGCGCTACAGAGCTTCTGCAGCAGATGGGGCTTGCCCTTCGCCTTGAACATCGACCAGCTCAGCTATCAGGGGGCGAGCAACAGCGCGTTGCCATCGCACGCGCTTTAGCCAACAAACCCCGCCTGCTGCTCGCTGATGAGCCAACGGGGAATTTAGATCCACGTACCTCCGGTGGTGTGTTCGACGCGCTGGTAAACATGGTGCGGGCAGAGGGACTTGCGGCATTGGTGGCCACGCATAATCTTGAGCTGGCGTCCAAGATGGATCGCGCGTTGGTGCTGAGAGAGGGTTCTTTGGTGCAGCGCGGGGATCTACAGGATTCGGCGGGGCCCTTGCACTAGTCCTGGCGAGCGCCAGTACCCCCCCCTTGTGGCAGGGGCGGGCGTCGGCCCAGCATGATGGATATTGCCAGGCCGAAGAAGCTGGACCGGCTCATACCAAGGGCTGCAGCATAGTTGTCAGCCTCCGCGAGCAGGCTTCTGGGCAGATAGATATTAACCCGCTCGGATGGATCCGGAAGCTCAACTCCGATCAGCGCGAAAGCAATGGCACTGCAAGCTTTGGGCAGCTTTATGGCTTCCATGTTGCTGGGGACGGGAAGCGGCCTGTTCGCTTCGGCCAGCCGGGATACAGACATCTGAAGAGCTTGTTCCGCCTTCTGCACGGCCGCTTCCTGCGTACTGGCCGCGGCAACGCTGTCCGGAAAATCCGGAAACCAGACGGCGATAGTGCCTCCTTCGGATCGTTCAATGACGGCAGGATAGTAGCGCTTTGCCATAGGAATTGTGTGTTATCTAACACACCCTAACGATTCGAAAGCTTCCCTGCAACAGCTCAGAGCCGAAAAATGTTCTACTTCCGTTCTTGACAGAACAAAAAAAGAACATTTAGCTGGGGCCACACAAAGAGGGGACCACAATGAAAATCTGGATTTCGGACATGATCGCTGGAGCAGGGCTGATTACCTTTATCGCGGCTACCTTCGTTCTGGCCCATGCGGCCGCAGGTTTGGTCGCAATGGCCTGATGCGCAGTGCCGATAGGCTGTGGAAAGACGGTTATGTACCGTTTCGTATACCTGCCGTCCGGGGTAGTTGTGCGGTGGGTAGGGGCAAGGATGCGGCATGACTGAAAAGGCGTTGGGCAGGGTAGTCGCTAATTTTGTCCATCTTCGCGTCAAGAGCTGCTATTCACTCCTTGAGGGTGCGGTTCGCCCCAAAGAACTTGCCAAGCTCTGTGCGTCTCTGGCCATGCCTGCGGTCGCTGTGTGCGACAACAATAACTTGTTTGGGGTTTTCGACATTTCGGAGACCTTGGCCAAAGAAGGCGTGCAGCCTATCGTTGGTGCCTTGGTCGCGGTCGATCTGGACCCAACTCCCCAGATTTCTGGACTCGGCATGCGGCAAAGGCCGCCCGTACTTCCCTTATTGGCGCAAAATCCCGATGGCTATCGCAATCTCGTGAAGCTGCTAAGTGCGGCCTATCTGACCTGTGGTCCCGGAGAATGGCCACACGTTGATACCCCAACTCTTGCAGCCCACGGCAGTGGCCTGATTGCTTTGACTGGTGGTCCTGGCGGACCTCTTAACACACTTCTTTCTGGTGGGCAGCTGGATACTGCGTCGCTGATCCTCGATCAGCTTACGGAGATTTTTGGCGATCGGCTTTATGTCGAGCTGCAGCGTCACGGTGTTGCAGAAGAGCGTACCGCTGAACATTTTCTTATTGATCTTGCTTACGACAAATCCATACCACTGGTAGCGACCAATGATGTGCATTTTGGTCGTGAGGACATGTATGAAGCACATGACGCATTACTGTGTATTGCTGACAGTACCTATGTGTCGCAAAGCGATCGGCGTCGCCTTACCCGTGAGCATCGCTTCAAATCTCCAGCTGAAATGAGCGCGCAATTTGCTGATTTACCAGAAGCTTTGGCTAATACCATGGAGATTGCGCAACGATGTGCTTTTCGGCCCAAAAAGCACAAACCCATATTGCCTAAATTTGAACCGGTTTCAGGTCTCTCGCCACAGGACGAATTGAAGCGCTTGGCGCAAAGCGGACTAGAAAGGCGCTTGTCGGAGAGTGGACTCTACGCACCACGCGAGCAGTATGATGAGCGCCTGGAATACGAACTGGAAATTATCAACCGTATGGATTTTCCGGGGTATTTTCTAATCGTATCAGATTTCATGAAGTGGACCAGAGCACAGCGCATTCCTGTGGGCGTGCGTGGTTCTGGTGCCGCCTCACTGGTTGCATGGTCATTGGATATAACCAACCTGGACCCTTTGCGCTTCGGGCTACTATTTGAAAGGTTTTTGAACCCGGAACGCATTTCGATGCCGGACTTTGATATTGATTTCTGTCAGGAACGACGCGATGAGGTCGTTCATTACGTTCAGCATAAGTACGGCCTGGATCGTGTTGCTCATATTATGGCTTTGGGTTCCCTGCAGGCACGTGCAGCGGTTCGTGATGTTGGACGCGTATTACAGCTTCCACTTGGTCTGGTAGACCGCATCGCCAAATTAATTCCTAATCCTCCTGGTAAGGCGGTCTCCCTTGAGGATGCGTTAAGTCATGAGCCTCGCCTTTCCGAAATTGCCCAGTCTGAGCCCGCAGCGGTGCGCCTGTTCAATGTAGTACGGAAGATTGAAGGCCTTTATAGGCATGCATCAACTCATCCGGCAGGAGTTGTGATAGGGGATCGACCTCTTGATGAGTTAGTCCCTCTTTACCGTGATCCCAGATCGGATATGCCGGTAAC
>JAKAVI010000189.1 GCA_021817355.1 Pseudomonadota bacterium
CTTGCCCTAGCCTCACGTCTGCTCGGGCTTGGGCTCCGACAACATCTGGGCGTAACCATTTTCGCGCATCCATCTGGCGCGTGCCAAATGTTGCTGCAGGCTTTTTGCGGCGCGCTTGGCCCCAGGTTCCAGTTCCAGAACGTCTCGGATCATCTCCGCTTCGCTGGCGCCCTGGGCAGCTTCATCCAAGAGGCGCGCGTAGAGAAACAGGTGCTCCATGTCGTAGGCAGTGATGGTGTCCGACCACGGTACGAGCTCCTTGGCGCGTGCATATGGGCGAGTTTGGCCGGTGCGGGACTTTTCTGGCATCGTGGCGACTCTCTTCCTGCAGTTCACCTATTATAGTTGATAAACTTAAATTATGTAATCCGCAGATGTTGGCGGTCATGGACATGCGCGCACTGGTCGGACGAAACGTACGCGGGATTAGGCTGGAAAAGGGCCTGACCCAAGAGCAATTTGCCGAGATCACGGGATTTTCCCAGCAATATATCAGTGGCCTTGAGCAGGGACACCGAAATCCTACCGTGGTCACCCTTTTTGAACTGGCGCAAGGCCTTGGTGTCAGCCCAGCGGAACTCCTGCGCCCCGCGCGCGCCGGAAAAGCCTGACAATTCAGCCCCCCGAACCTTTGTGCTGCCGCAACTGCTGCGAATACTAGCACAATAGTCCGTGGTTTAAGACACCACAGCCTGTTGGCTTGGGCCCATGCGAGCACAGGTTGTGGTAGCACGAAACATCCGTCGGTTACGCGTCGCCAGGGGACTGTCCCAGGAGGCGCTGGCTGTCGACGCGGCCATCGACCGGACCTATGTCAGTCGCCTGGAGCGGGAACTCGAAAACCCCACCGTGGCCGTGCTGGAGAAGCTGGCTGCCGCTCTTGAGGTCGATATTGCCGCATTTTTTGACCAGAACGCCGTTCGCAGCGCGGTGAAGCCTCTGACCGGCGGACGCAAAAGGATGGTTGGATAAAAGGTGCAGGGCGCTTTCACCGCCGGGAACTCCCGAGCCCTCCTCGATGCTGAAAGGCGAGCTCCGGCAGCGCGGTGTCGGGCATGGTCGCAGGCTGTTGCGGCGGCCCGCTTGGGGTGAGGTCCGGCTGCTGCTGCCTAGGGGGCCGGCCCCAGAAGAACGCCACCATCCCAACCAGCCTGCCGGAAACCTGGCCCGCGCAGGGCCAGGCGATGGGGTCCGAGCGCTGTGGCAAGCGCCTGGCGCGGCCCATCATAGTCGGGCACGGTCTGCAGGAGCGTGAGAAGGGTCGCAATGCGCCGGCTACGCTCCAGGATGATGGTGCCTATCCAGAGAGGAACAGCGTCCGTGCGCGATGGGCCCAACTTCAGGTTGGACTGCCACAGGCGCAGTACCAGGCGCCGGTTCGCGCGGTCGCCGGCGACGGGATGCACGAGGACCAGCCTTTCCTGGCGACCACTTTCAAGATGCGGCAGAACAGGAAGGTCCAGGACCGCGGCATGTGGCAGCAACCAGGAAAAGGCTGATTGCAGTGACCAGGGGACAGGCGCTACCCAGCCATGCGCCGACAATGTCCGCTTGAGGTTGCTGAGGTTGCCGCCCCATTGAAACGTCAGGGGCTCCTCAAGCCCGCCGATGAGATCGATGCGGCGGGCAGGAAGTGTCTGCCAGCCTTCGGCCCACCAGCGTGCCCGCGTCATGGTCTGGACGCGGGTTCGTACCGCGTAACGCTGCATGTCGAGCGTGTGTGCACCCTCAATGTGGAGCGTACCTGCGATCAAGAGGCTCGCCAGCGCCGCACCACCAAGGCCTACAGCACCGACGCGTGGAGGGGAGCGACGCAGATAGGCGATCGCGAGCAGACTGGCCCAGGCAAGTCCGAAGGCAAGCCCGGCAAGGACATCCGACAGCCAGTGCGCGCCAAGATAGATGCGGGAAAAGGCGATAGCAGCAACCAGAAGTCCTGCCGATGTCGCAACGGCAAGCTGCCAGCGGCGGGACGCTTCCCACGCCACGATGATGGCCAGAAAGCCGTAAAGTGCCATGCTGACCGCCGTGTGTCCGCTGGGAAAAGAAAAGGTCGCTGCCGCCGGGGCAAACGGGTGGGGACGGGACTGGTGCAGTGTGATCTTGAGCAAGCTTGTGAACAGGCTTGCGATCGCCACAGCGGCGGTTTCGTAGATGATCCCACGCCAGTTTCGGCGCCAGGCCAGCCACATCAGTGTGGCAAGCGCAACGGCGATGATCACTGTCGCATCACCCAGTTCGGTGATCCCGACCATGATCCTGTCGGCCCAGCCCGTTCTTAGGTCCTGCAGCAGCTGGAACACCGCCATGTCGGTCCGCACCAGGGGATCGCCGGCAAGAACATCCTGCATGACCTCCATGAATGCCCAAAGGCTGCCAACCAGCAGTGCGCCGAGAAAAACTAGTCCGGGCAATTCCGTGCGGGTCGGATCGAGCACCGACAAAAGCTGGCGCCCCAGCCAGGTGTCCTGGCCTTGCGCCCATTGCCGCAGCTGGTCCTGGACGGCCGCAAGTGCGGAGGGCAGGCGGCGCACGGCAGCTCGGATTGCCCATATAATCAGGCTGAAGAGCACGATCAGCACGATCACAAAGATCATGAGACGGCCGGCTACCGCGCCGACGAGAACCAGGGAGGCTCCGACCGCGGCACCGGCAAGCACATGCGTCAGACCCCAGATGAGGGCCGAAAGGATATTGAGAAGATAAAAGCGCGCCGGTGGCATCGCGAGCGTGCCGGCAATCAGGGG
Source organism: Pseudomonadota bacterium (assembly GCA_021817355.1). The sequence continues at coordinate 2,748 of JAKAVI010000189.1, forward strand.
CACAATGGCCCGAACACCTGGGGTGAAGCGGGCAATGAATATGCTTTTGCCACCATGGCGCTGGAAAAAATCCTCACCCTGGGCAATCAGTGCCGGATAGCGCGAGAGCGGCCAAGTCTCCACAATTGCGCGGTGATAATGGCGACCGAGCCAGTAGGAGATGCCATCACCTGCAATCGCGCCAATGGTCGTCACCACAAGCAGCGGCAGAAGACCTACTGCGCCGGTCGCCGCCAGCGCGCTGATGCCAAGAACGATGGTCTCGCCCGGGAAGATTACACCAATGACCGGGAGGGCTTCGGCCAGCGCGGCAAAGAGAACCAGGCCATAGGCAAATTCTTGATGCGCACGGACGAACGCAATGATGGAGGCGACGAACATGCCTGCGCGGTTTCCTCGCCGCAGCGGCCAGTCTTGCCCCGAACGTGCATCCCTCGCGGCCGCCCAGACAACTTATAAGTCCGTCGTGATGGCGGCAAGGCAAAGGATAAGGAGCTGATGGGGTGCCGCGCATGCGGACACGACGCTCTTTGCACCGCCCGCCGGATGACCTCAAGCTGACGTCGATTTCACAAAATTGCACCTCAGTGCCGGTCCAATTCCGGCTAAAGCCTCTAATGAAGCGCGCCATCGACTGGCGTCGGGCCAGGCTTTCGGCGGGCTTTGGGGCCGGATGCCTCCTTGCGGCACCCGCGGTCACCCCGCCTTGCCATTCAACGACAGTAGTCGTAGGGTCTATTTACGACGGAGGTCGTAATTGTGACCGAACCTGAAACGTCCTTTCGCCTGCCATCTGATGAACTCGAATACGCTGTCCTGAGCGAACTTTGGCGTCTGGGCAGTGCTTCGGTGCGGCAGCTGCACGAGCGCCTCGGCGCGCCGGAGGGTCTTGTCTACACCACCACGGCAAAGGTGGTGGACAGACTGCGCGAGAAGGGTCTGATCCGGCGTCGCCGCAAGGGCAACGCGTTTCTTTATCAGCCCCGTGTTGCACGTGAAGCGGTTGAGC
>JAKAVI010000131.1 GCA_021817355.1 Pseudomonadota bacterium
GAACAGTTTCCGGCGATGAATGTTGGCTTTCAGCGTGCCTCTGACAACACCAATGTGCAGACCAATGGTCTTACGGTAACCGTCAACATCCCGCTCTTTGGCAGTACTGAGGCCCGCATCAGGACGGCACGGGCGAGCCGCGCCATGCTGCACGCCGAATACCAGGCGCGGCTTGATCTGACGGCTGCCGATGCCTGGCGTACCTTTCATGCGCTTGTGCTCCTCCATCGCCAGGTGCGTGAGCTCGAGACCGCGGTACCGGCACTGCGGCAGATGGCGGCGCGGGCGCGGGCCGCCTATACCGAAGGCAATCTTTCGCCCTCGAGCTATATGCTGCTCGAGACCAGCCTTGCGGCGCGCGAAGGCGAACTTCTCGATCTCAAACAGAGCCTGTGGCAGGACACCATCGCACTTCGAACCGTGCTTGGTCTGTCGCCGCTTGACGCAGCAGTGGACAAAGAATCATGAAAACCCGCTCTTTCAAGCGTGTGTGGTGGGCCTCGGCTGTCGTCTGCTGCAGCGTCGTGATGGCAGCTGTGGCGCAGGCCGCAACCGTCAGCGCCCGGGTGGTTGAGACCAGGCTGCGGCAGGGCGCCTTGCCGCATCAAATCTATGCCTATGGCGTCGTTGCCGCCGATCCGGCGGTCGAGCAGGCTATCATGGCCCCGGTCGCCGCCAGTGTACGCGCGATCGAGGTCCGCCTCGGGCAGCGTGTGGCGAGGGGCGCTCCGCTGATCGAGCTGGCTCCCAGTCCCAATGCCCGCGCCAGCTACGCGCAGGCCAAATCAGCGCTGAGGGCCGCTCTGGCCGGCGAAGCCCGCACCAGGGCACTGGTGCACCAGTTCCTGGCGACGCGCCAGGATCTCGCCAATGCTCGGAAGGCGGTCGCAGATGCGCGCGCCAATCTGAAAGCGCTCAATGCGGTTGGCGCGGGGGCGCCACGTCTCCTCAGAGCGCCGTTCGCGGCGACGGTGACGGCGCTTTCCACCAGGGTTGGATCCTTGGTGCAGGAAGGAACACCGCTTCTGACCATCGCGCCACCGTCCGCGCTGGTGCTGCGGGTCGGGGTCACCCCGGCCGATGCGGCCGAGCTCTCTCTCGGCGCCCCGGCCACACTGAAGCCGGTGAGCGGTGGCGCGGCGGCCGCGCTGCAGGGGCAGGTGGTGATGCTGGGAGCGGTGGTCGATCCCCGTACGGGGCTGGTTCCGATCGAGATCAGTCTGCCGCCCAACCGGCTCTTTCCCGGTGAGACGGTGCGCGCCGCCATCACCGCGCGCACCGTTTCGGGCATCATCGTACCGCATGCGGCGCTTCTGCTGGACACCAAGGGGCGGCCCTATGTGGTGCAGGCGCCCAATGGCCGGGCCAAACTCATTCCGGTGGTGGTACTCAACTCTGACGCTGGGAAGGATGTGATCTCCGGTCCTCTGGACCTCTCTGCGCCGCTCGTTCTGGCCGGCAATTATCAGCTCAAGGCCGGCATGCGCGTGCGGCTCGCTGACCCGCGCGCAAGCCGAGGTGCACGCTGATGTTTGTGCAGCTCCTCAAGCGTCACAAGCTCGCGATCCTCTGTGTCGCACTGGCCCTGGCCGCCGCCGGACTTTTTGCCGGCATTGCCATGCCGGTGGGCCTGTTTCCGGTGACCAGCTTTCCGCGCATCCGCGTCGAGATCAATGCCGGCAGCATGCCCGCCAAGCAGATGCTGATCGATGTCACCCAGCCACTCGAACAGGTGGCCCGCTCGGTACCAGGGGCACTCAATGTGGTCTCGACCACCTCGCGCGGTTCGGCCGAGATCTTTGTCGATTTCCCCTGGGGCTCCAACATGAACCAGGCCTTGCTCCGGGTCGACGCCGCCTTTGCCCAGAAGCTCCCGGACCTGCCCAAGGGCACGCGCTATGACGTGATCCAGATGAGCCCGAACGTCATCATGCCGTTCGTCTCCTATGCACTGATCTCCAAGGTGCAGTCCCCGGCCCAGTTGCGCGAGCTCGCACGCTACGACATCACGCCACTCTTGATGGGCATACCTGGCATCCGCCGCGTCGGCGTGATGGGGGGGCAGACGCCCGAAGTCCAGGTCCGCCTGACCCCAGAACAGCTTGCCGCCTATGGTCTTACGCTCGCTGATGTGAGCCGGTCCATTGCCGCGAGCAACACCATCCGCGCGGTCGGCCGGCTTGAAGACAATGATCTGCTCTTTCTTGTCATCAACAACAATGCCCTGACCTCGCTGCAATCGGTACGCAACATCGCGCTGCGCACCAAGGGGGGCGGAATTATCCGCCTGGGCGATCTGGCCTCGGTGACCATGGGCTCGGTGCCGCAATGGATGCTCGTCAATGACAATGGCCAGCCGGCGGTTACCTTCGACGTCTACCAGCAGGACAGCGCTGACTCCCTGAGCCTCGAAAGTGCGGTGGCCGCCCGCCTCAAGACGTTCATGGCCAAGCAGCCCAAAACCATTCATCTCTACAAATGGTACGACCAGACGGAGCTTGTCCGCTCTTCGATCGGCGCGGTCGAGGAGGCGATCCTGATCGGTCTGGTCTTCGCCGGAGTGGTGGTGTTTGGCTTTTTGCGCAACTGGCGGGTGACGCTGGTCGCGATGGCTATCGTGCCGCTTTCGGTGCTGTCTACCGTATTGCTCCTCAACGTCCTTGGCATGACCTTCAACATCATGACCCTCGGTGGCATTGCCGCGGCCATTGGCATTTTGATTGATGATGCCATCGTGATGATCGAGCATATTGCACGCAGGGCTGGCGATCCCAGACGCGGTCAGGACGAGACTACGGTGTTTGCTGCGGCGCGTGAATTTCTCTCACCCCTTTTTGGTTCAAGCCTTGCCACTATCATCATCTTCATACCGCTGGCGTTTCTTTCCGGACTGACAGGGGCATTCTTCAAGTTCCTGTCGCTGACCATGGCCTCGTCGCTGGCGATATCGTTCGTGCTGACGGCGCTTGTCGTTCCGCTGTTGGCCCACCAGTTCATCGACTTCAAGAAATGGCAGGACCCCGGGCACGACCAGAGCGGCAGGATAGCCCGTCTGCATGCGTCTTTGCTCGACTGGCTGATGCACAAGCCGGTGTGGATCCTGGTCAGCATCGGTGTTCTTATCCTCGCGGGCCTCTTTGCCTATCGCAATGTCGGCACGGGATTTCTGCCGCGCATGGACGAGGGCGGTTTCGTGCTCGATTACCAGACCGCACCTGGTACCTCGTTAAGCGAGACCAACCGGGAACTCGAGGAAGTTGAACAGATCCTGCACAAGAACCCCTATGTCGCGACGTTTTCCCGCCGCACGGGTGCAGGTCTTGGCGGTGATCTGAGTGAGACCTATCAGGGCGACTTCTTCGTGCGTCTGGTTTCACCTGCCAAGCGTCCTGACATCTGGACCATCATGGACCGGATCAACCGGCAGATCGCGACCAAGGTACCGGGAATCGACTTTGACCTGCACCAGCTCCTCAGCGACATGATTGGTGACATGGTGGGGCGGCGACAGCCCGTGGTGGTCGAGTTGAGAGCCAAGGATCCGGACATGCTCACAGATCTGGCACCCAAGGTCGCCCGTGCCATCGCTAAGGTCCCGGGCGTTGAGCCTGCTTCGGTCAATGACGGGGTGATCCCTGCCGGCGATGCCCTTGAAATTCATGTCAATCCGGCTGCCGCCGCATCCCAGGGCATGAGCCCCGAGGAGGTGTCGCAACAGGTCTATCATTATCTTCATGGTGCGGTGGTCACGCG
>JAKAVI010000181.1 GCA_021817355.1 Pseudomonadota bacterium
CAAGGCACGTGACGGTCATGAGGGCGAGCTTAGATTGCTTTCGTCGATTGTCCCGCGGGATCGCGTAGCCATCGATGTCGGGGCCAATCGGGGCAATTACACATTTTTCCTGTCACGATTGGCCAGACACACGGTCGCCTATGAGCCATCACCACCTCTGGCGCGCTTTCTGCGCGAAGCCCGCCTGATCGGGGTGGACGTCCGCGAAGCGGGGGTGTCCGACCAGTCGGGAACGCTGACCTATTGTGTCCCGCTGAACCGGCACTCTCGTCCACAATACAATATCGGCTATCTCGGTTCAGGACTTCCTGAGGGAACCGCTGGCATTGAGCTTCCGGTTCGCGTGGTACGGCTCGACGAGGAGACGCTCGGCGAGGTCGGCTTCATCAAGATTGATGTCGAGGGTCATGAGTTCCAGGTAATCGAGGGTGCCCAGGACTTGCTGCGCCGTTACCGCCCCACGCTGCTGGTTGAGATTCTGGAAGGCCGGGGGGACAGGCAGCAGATTGCGCGAAATCGCACTGTCTGCCTGCTGGACCGCCTTGGCTATGAGATCTATGTCTTCGCGCGTGGCGCCTTGATGCCGCTTAGCGATGCCCCGTTGAGCCCAAGTACGATGAATTACATTTTCCTGCCTCGGAATAGGGCAGGGCATGGAGACCTTAGATGAGCGTAGAGATCAAAGTGCCCGCCATGGGCGAGTCGGTGACGGAAGCCACGGTTGCCCGTTGGTTCAAGAAGGAGGGCGAGAAAGTCGCCCGCGATGAAGCCTTGTGCGAACTGGAAACCGATAAGGTCACGGTCGAAGTCCCCGCTCCTTCCGCGGGCGTGCTCGATGTGATCACGGTAAAGGAAGGCGAGACCGTCGAGGTCGGGAGCATTCTGGGGCGCATCGAGGAAGGCGCAGGCTCGGGTGCGGTAGCCGCGAAACCTCTTGATGCAGCCACCCCGAAGACGCCAGCAAAGCCGATCGCCCAGCCCGCAGCCAAGGTGGCGACGACGCCCGCCAGCGCAGCTGCCACAACATCTCCTGCTGCGGTCCAGATGCCATCAGTACGGCGTCTGTCCGCTGAAACAGGGCTTGACCCCGCCACCGTTCAAGGCAGTGGCAAGGACGGCCGGGTGACCAAAGGCGACATGCTGGCGGCGCTTGAGGCGCGTGCAGGAGCACGCGAAGCATCCCGCCCAGCCCCCAACCTGCCTGGCCCACGGATGAATGCGGAGCGTGAGGAGCGCGTGGCGATGACCCGCCTGCGCCGCACCATAGCCACGCGTCTTAAGGAATCCCAGAATACAGCGGCGCAACTCACCACCTTCAATGAAGTGGATATGAGCCATATGATGCAGCTACGCGCCACCTATAAGGATGCCTTTGAGAAAAAGCATCACGTCCGTCTTGGTTTCATGGGCTTCTTCGTCAAGGCCTGCGTTGCCGCGCTGGAAGAGCTGCCCAATGTCAATGCCGAGATCGAAGGCAACGACATCATTTACAAAAATTACTACGACATAGGAGTGGCCGTCTCCACCGAGCGCGGTCTTGTTGTTCCGGTCGTACGGGATGCCAAGCACAAGACTGTGGCGGAGATTGAAGCTGCGATTTCTGATCTCGGCAGCCGAGCTCGCGACAACAAGCTGAAGCTCGAGGAGCTGCAAGGCGGTACGTTTTCGATCACCAACGGAGGGGTCTTCGGCTCCTTGATGTCGACACCGATTCTCAATACCCCGCAGTCGGGGATTTTGGGTATGCACAAGATCCAGCCACGGCCGATTGCCATCGGTGATAAAATTGAAATCCGGCCGATGATGTATCTGGCTCTGTCCTATGACCATCGCCTGGTGGATGGACGCGAAGCGGTAACCTTCCTCGTCCGCGTCAAGGAATATCTCGAAGAGCCGCAGCGCTTCCTTCTCGACCTCTAATGTCGCGGACGGACCTCGGCTGCGCGCCGGGCCGCTGCCATCACGAAGAAAGTATTCTACATGTCCGATAGCTTTGATGTCGTCATCATTGGTGGTGGACCAGGCGGCTACAATGCTGCCATTCGCGCCGGCCAGCTTGGTTTGAGCAGCGCCTGCATTGACAAGCGCGGCGCGTTTGGCGGGACCTGTCTCAATGTGGGCTGCATTCCGTCAAAGGCCCTGCTGCACACGAGCCATCTCTATGATGAGGCTTTGCATCAGCTGCCGAAGCTGGGCGTCAAGGTCAAGGTTGAACTCGATCTGGCGGCAATGATGGCCCACAAGACTACGGTCGTTGGCGAACTGACGAAGGGTGTCGAATTTCTGCTAAAGAAAAACAAATCAGAGGCGATCGTCGGCCAGGCCCGGGTGAGAGCCCCCGGCCGGGTGGACGTCAAGCTGGCGGACGGTACCGTTCGTGAGCTTGCGGCCCGGCACATCATTATCGCGACTGGCTCGGACAGTGCCACGCTCCCCAACATCACCATTGATGAGGATCGCATCGTGTCCTCGACCGGAGCGCTGTCCTTGAAGCAGGTGCCAAAGCGCCTGGTAGTCGTTGGCGGCGGCTATATCGGACTTGAACTGGGGTCGGTCTGGCGGCGCCTTGGCAGTGATGTCACCGTAGTTGAGTTTCTTGATCGCATCACACCCGGACTGGACGGTGAGATCGGCAAGCAGTTTCAGAGGATTTTGTCCCGTCAAGGCATAAAGTTCCAGCTCTCGACCAAGGTGGTCGGCGTCGAACAAAGCAAGGATGGTCTCGAGATTCATATCCAGCCAGCGGGCGGCGGCGAAACGAAGAGCCTTCACGGCGATGTCATGCTCGTGTCCATTGGTCGGCGTCCGTACACTGATGATCTTGGGTTGGGCGAGGTTGGAGTTACTCTGGATGCCCGCGGCCGCGTCGTCACTGATGTGCACTTCAAAAGCAGCGTGCCGGGCATTTATGCGATCGGCGACGTGCGCGAAGGTGCCATGCTCGCACACAAGGCCGAGGACGAAGCTGTGGCCTGCATTGATCACATCGCTGGACGCTACGGGCACGTGAACTATGATGCCATTCCGGCAGTGGTATACACCGCGCCAGAAGTGGCAAGCGTCGGCAAGACCGAGGAAGAGCTTAAGGCCGCGGGTGTCAGCTACAAGATCGGCAAGTTCCCGTTCACGGCCAATGCCCGCGCCAGGACCATTGCGGCCACCGAGGGCTTTGTCAAAGTGATTGCCGATAGCAGGACCGATCAGGTCCTGGGCGTTCACATCATTGGAGCCGAAGCCGGAAACCTGATTCAGGAGGCCGCTCTTGCCATCGAAATCGGCTGTGCCTCCGAGGACATTGCCCGTACCAGCCATGCCCACCCCACACTGACAGAGGCGGTACGCCAGGCGGCAATGGGCGTCGAAGGCTGGACGATGCAGATGTGAGGATCTGCGCAGCTGTGCCGGGACAAAGTTTCGCTTCGTTTGCGCGCCCAACGCGGTATAGTTTTCAGGCGTAACGAATCGAAAGGAGGTGATCCAGTGTCTCATTGTCATGACCTGCGGCGTCTTGGTGCCGCGACCTGGATCGGCGTTTCGGATGGGGTCCTCGTCGCATAGAGCGCGCAACCCGTGCGGGCATCAAACCCGCAGCAGGCAATGGAAAGGCGGCCCGCTTCTGGCGCGGCCGCCTTTCAGTTTCTGGCGTTCATTGGTCACATGTGGAAAGTGTGGTGCGGGCGGCCGGACTTGAACCGGCACAGGCCTTTCGGCCCTACGGATTTTCATACCACTTCGGCTTTCGCCGCCCG
>JAKAVI010000287.1 GCA_021817355.1 Pseudomonadota bacterium
GGGTCCCAAAGAAGGCGCGTGGACGCTCGTGGGCGGGCTTCGTGGTCTCGCTCGTGGTGTTCATGTCCATGGTTCCTTTGCCTTCCTCAGGCCACTGCAAACTGGTTCATGGTATTGGCCGACCCACCAGCTTTGAGCGCGGCCTCGCCAGCGAAATATTCCTTGTGGTCATCGCCGATATCGGAGCCGGCCATGTTCTGGTGCTTGACGCAGGCGATGCCCTGACGGATCTCCTGGCGCTGGACGCCTTTGACATAGCCCAGCATGCCCATGCTGCCGAAATAATCGCGGGTGAGGTTGTCGGTGCTGAGCGCTGCGGTGTGATAGGTCGGCAGCGTGATCAGATGGTGGAAGATGCCGGCGCGGGCGGCGGCGTCTTTCTGGAAGGTACGGATCTTCTCGTCGGCTTCCTTCGCCAGTTCGCTGTCGTCATACTCCGCGCTCATCAGCTTGGCGCGGTCATAGCTGGAGACGTCGCGGCCGGCCGCTTTCCAGCCGTCGAACACCTGCTGGCGGAAATTGAGCGTCCAGTTGAAGCTCGGGGAATTATTGTACACGAGCTTGGCGTTGGGGACGGCGGCGCGGATGCGCGCGACCATCTTGGCGATCTGCTCGATATGGGGCTTTTCGGTTTCGATCCAGAGCAGATCGGCACCGTTCTGCAGCGCCGTGATGCAGTCGAGCACCACCCGGTCCTCGCCCGAGCCGGCGCGGAACTGGAAGAGGTTGGAAGGAAGGCGCCTTGGCCTGAGGAGCTTGCCCTGGCGGGCGATGAGGACATCGCCATTGCCAAGATTGCGGGGGTCGACCTCCTCGCAGTCAAGGAAGCTGTTGTACTGGTCGCCCAGATCGCCGGGCTCGCAGCTATAGGCGATCTGCTTGGTGAGGCCGGCGCCCAACGAATCGGTGCGGGCGACGATGATGCCATCTTCGACGCCCAGTTCGAGAAAGGCGTAGCGGACCGCGCGCAGCTTCTGCAGGAAATCCTCATGCGGCACGGTGACCTTGCCGTCCTGGTGACCACATTGCTTTTCGTCGGAGACCTGGTTTTCGATCTGAATGGCGCCGGCGCCGGCTTCGATCATCTTCTTGGCCAGCAAATAGGTGGCCTCGGCATTGCCGAAGCCGGCATCGATGTCGGCGATGATGGGCACGACGTGGCTTTCGAAATGATCGATCGCATGCTCAATGCGCTTGGCCTCGACTTCATCACCGCGCTTGCGGGCGGCGTCGAGGTTGCGGAAGAGAATCCCGAGCTCGCGGGCATCGGCCTGCTTGAGGAAGGTATAGATCTCTTCGATCAGGCCCGGAACCGCAGTCTTTTCGTGCATCGACTGATCGGGCAGGGGACCAAATTCACTGCGCAGCGCCGCCACCATCCAGCCGGAGAGATAGATATAGCGCCCCTTGGTGGCGCCAAAATGCTTCTTGATGCTGATGAGGTTTTGCTGCGCGATGAAGCCATGCCAGCAACCGAGCGACTGGGTGTAGGCCGCCGGGTCGGCATCATAGGCGGCCATGTCGCGGCGCATGATCTTGGCGGTGTAGCGGGCGATATCAAGACCGCTGCCAAAACGGTTCTGCAGGCGCATGCGCGCCGCTGCCTCCGGATTGATCGCGTTCCAGCTCTCCCCCTGGGGACGGATGCTGCGATCGAGGGCGTCGATCTGGCTCTGATAGGTCATGATGGCTCCTAAACGGCTTGATTTGAAACCTGGGCCGGACCATGCCTCCGATCTAATATTGCGCGGAAGTGGGCATTATGTGTTATTGTCAAACTTTACAAAATTATCTAGTAAAGTTGTAAAGTTAGTCACAGGGTGCCCTGATGAGCAAAAAGATCCTTTATCTGGGACCGCGGCTGAAGCGCCTGCGCCGTGAGCTCGGGCTCACCCAGGCCAATATGGCGGCGGATCTGGAGGTCTCGCCGTCCTATGTGGCGCTGATGGAGCGCAACCAGCGGCCTTTGACGGCGGAGCTGCTTTTGCGTCTGGCCCAGACCTACAGGATCGATCTGGCCTCGCTGGGCGATGGCGACAATGAGGAGCTCGAAAAGCGGCTTCTGGCCGCCGCGCGCGGCCCCATCTTTGCCGACATGGATCTCAGCGCTCTCGATATTGCCGACATCGCCGCCAATTATCCCGACTTTGCCGAGGCCTTCTTGCGTCTCAACCAGGCGCTCGGTCAGTCAGAACTGGCGCTGGCGGAGCGGCGCGAAAGCGGCGATGAAAGTTCCAGCGCGCATAATGATCCGGTGAGCGAAGCCCGCGCCTTTCTGGCGGCACGGCGCAACTGCTTTCCCCTCCTCGACGACAGCGCCGAGGCCCTCGCTGGCGAGCTTGCCACACTCGAAGCACTCCTTGCCCGCTTTGCAAGCGCCCACGGACTTCAGGTGCATTTTGTTGATCCTGCCGTCATCACCGGCGCGGTCAGATGGTACGACTATCACCGCAAGCGCATCATGCTGAGCAACCGCCTTGATCATGCCGGGCGCAGGTTTCAACTCGCCCTGCAGCTGGCCATGCTCGAACAGGAACGCCAGATCGATGCCCTGCTCGAGGACGGCCGCTTTGCGAGCGATAATGCCCGTGCCCTTGGCCGGCGAGCGCTTGAGGCCTATTGGGCCGCAGCGCTCCTGATGCCCTATCGCGATTTTGCCCGCGCCGCCCACGAATTGCGCTACGACGTCGAAGCCCTGGCCGCAGGCTTCGGTGTCAGTTTTGAGCAGGCCGCCCATCGCCTCACCACCTTGCAGCGTCCGGGCGATGAGGGCGTTCCCTTCTTCTTCATCCGCATCGATCGCGCCGGCAATGTCTCCAAGCGCCTCGATGGCGCAGGTTTTCCCTTTGCCCGCCACGGCGGCGCCTGCCCGCTGTGGAATGTCCATGCCGCCTTCGAACAGCCAGGCACCGTCCTCGTCCAGAAGATCGAACTGCCTGACGGGGCCCGCTTTCTGTCCATTGCCCGCACCGTCACCGCCGGTGGCGGTGCCCATGGCGCCCTGCGCGTGACGCGCGCCATCGCTCTTGCCTGTGCCGAACATCATGCGAGCCAGCTTGTCTATGGCGATGCCCTCACCGAGACCTCTGCCACCTTGATGGGCATTGCCTGCCGCTTCTGTCACCGCCCGCAATGCCTGGCCCGCTCGGCCCCGCCCATCGGCCGCGACCTGCGGTCCGATCATTTTCGCCAGGCGGCAACGCCGTTCGCCTTTGCCGATGACTGAGCACACCCGACCCCAGCAGCAAGCACGAAATTCGGCACCTCGCCTTTCACCATGCCCCATCCTGACACGATGAGGTTTTCAAAAAATCCGAACGGGCTTGCGCGTCGCGCCGACTGACCGGCCGCTTGGCGCAAGCTGTCGAACGGCGATATCGGCATCGTGATGATCCTGCGCGAGCCTATGCACCCGCTTGCCCGCTGAGGCGAGGCCTTCGCAGTGTAAAAGAGGCCGGCACGCGCCCAAGGGCATTTGGCGTTGCGCGAGCCGCAGTTTCCTTATGCCTTTGGCACAGCTTTCGGCATTGGGTAGCTCGCGCTTCACGCGATGAGACGAAGCCTGGTCAGTCTCACGCATCATTGTGACATCGTCGAAACCGGCAATGAACGCGGCAAAGCTGACCATCGACATCTAGACGGTGTTGAAACTACTTACGCCTTCCCCAGCGTTGAAAAATTGTTGGCTGATGTTTGGCTGGACGCCAGAACCAACCGAGGCAAGAGAAGGGCGATGTAAAA
>JAKAVI010000130.1 GCA_021817355.1 Pseudomonadota bacterium
CGATCTGGCGACCCTCTCTGCTGCTTTCAGCACACCCGCTTGACTGGTCCGTCGGCATCGCTGGAACCATGATGCCGCTACTCGTATTGCCAAGTACGACGTCAAATTCACTCATACCAGTAGTGGTATGTCTACTCATCATGATCGCGGGCATCTATCTAGAGATCGCTGCAAAACTCAGCCTGGGTCGCAGCTTTGGCATTATCGCTGCCAATCGAGGAGTGCGCACACGTGGTCCTTATCGTTTTATACGACATCCGATGTATGCAGGTTATCTTCTCACTCACATCGGAATTTTGATGGCAATGCCGACATGGCGCAATGCTGCGCTCTATTCGATGACATTGCTATTTCAGCTTTGGCGGATGGAACGGGAAGAAGTCATACTCAAACGCGACTCAGATTATCGCTCATTTGCACAGCGTGTCCGGTATCGTCTCGTCCCTGAGCTCTTCTAACCAATCTAAATGTTATACAAATTTCAAATCCGCTGAGGGTCAAGAGCGCTCGCCATTTTCCTGCTGCCATGCCTGTTCAATCGGAAAGGTGCCCAGCCCGTCGTAAGGAACTGACCCAGCCCTTCAATGCGCGGTCTTAGGGCTCGGATGGAAATAAGTGAGTCACTTCTTAATCGCCAGCACGCCGTTGATCGAGGATTATAGCAAAGGTCTGTAGGGGTTATTTAGGAACGGGCCTTTACGTATAGGATCCTTACTTCATCGATACAGCTTGTTGCCAATATTCATGCCGCTATACAGACTTGCTACCTCAGAACCATAACCGTTAAAAATCTGAGTGGGAACGCGTTCATCTGTGCCAAGGACACGTTCGGTTTCTTGACTCCAACGCGGATGCGGAACTTTGGGATTAACATTGGCCCAAAATCCGTATTCATCAGGCCCAACTGTTTCCCAGAAGGTCTTTGGTTGCTCGGTCTGAAAGCGGAACCGGACAATGGCTTTCACCGACTTGAAACCATATTTCCACGGAACCGCTAGCCGCAATGGCGCCCCCATCTGCTTGGGCAGAGGTTTGCCATATACTCCGGTAACCAGGAAGGTCAGCTCATTTGCCGCTTCGGCCATCGTCAATCCCTCAACGTAAGGCCAAGGGTACCATGGCTGATCTTGTCCGGGCGCAACACTCGGCATCATGAACGTCTGCATCATCACATATTTAGCGGACGAAAGCGGCTTTGCTAGGGCAAGAAGCGCGGTCATTGGAAACCCTGTCCATGGCACTGCCATCGACCAGGCCTCGACACAGCGATGGCGGTAGAGCCGCTCCTCAAGCGGCATCTTGAAGATCAACTCGTCAGCACCGATCTTGAACGGCTTCTCGACCAGACCTTCAACCGAAATCTCCCAGGGCCTTATCGGCAGAGCCTGAGCTTGCTGCCAGATGTCCTTTGAGGTCCCGAATTCGTAATAGTTATTGTATGTTTCGGCGATTTGCGCCTTGGTAATTGGTCGATCGAGCTTGAATGCGGTATCGCGCTTGGCAGGATAGAGCTTGAGCGTTGGGTTAGGACCTGACTTGGATGCCTGCTTTGACGCGACTGCGCTTTTGGAGCCGCACCCAGCCAGAGGCAGGGACAGTGCGAGAGCACTGGCCCCAGTGACCAGTTGGCGCCGACTGAAAAACAGGCTCTCAGGTGTTGCCGCCCATTCGGGCATCTCCCAGTGCTTCGGCTTGCGGATAAGCATTCGGCCTCCCTGTCTGACGACGACTTGGCACTGCCCGACGCCACGGGCCACACGAAGGCGTTCATACTCTCATACGTTGGACGGGCCACACCAGATTGGTCAGGCCGATAGGTAATGCACCCTGCCGCCATTTTTGGTGCATCGACATCAACGGATCAGCATGTTTTAGCCTCCGCAGCCGCACCCCAGCGACCGAGAACAACCCGGCAGAGTGCTGGTAGCCAGTTCACCAAACGAGGATTTGCGATAGTGACATATTACATTTTTGTAATATTGTATGAGGAAATCAGCTAGAAAATGAAGAGGTAGAGACCTACTTGAAAGCTATGCTGCCCCCAACTTTGACCTGAAAAGATACAGGCGGCCGCCAACTAGCCGCCTGTGGTTCTTCACGCCGCCTTTTGGTGCTGGGCTACAACATGCTCAGCAAGTTTTCCCGATAGCTCAGCCAAATGATCGAATTCGACCTCGAAGCTCCCCACACCCTGGGTCAGCGATCTCAGATCAATGATCAGATCCGCCAACTCCGCCATCGGCATCTGCGCCAGCACCGTGTCCCAACCGCGCCAACCAGGGCGGACATCATATCCCATCAACTGGCCACGCCTGCTCGACACGACACCATTAACCTTTGCCGTCGCCTCGCTTGGAATATGAATTTGCACGCGCATGATTGGCTCAAGGAGAACAGGGCCACACTCTGGCATACCCTCCTGCATCGCGATGCGGGCGGCACTCTGAAATGCGGCATCCGATGAATCCACCGAGTGGTAAGATCCATCAGTCAATGTCACCGAAATGTCGACAACTGGAAAGCCCAGAGGGCCGCACATGAGATACTCGACGACCCCCTTCTCCACCGACGGTATCCACTGCTTTGGTACTACACCCCCGGCGATGCGATCTGTAAACACAATGCCAGAGCCTCGCTGAAGAGGTTTAATATCAAGTACCACGTCACCAAACTGACCATGCCCCCCAGTCTGCCGCTTATACCGACCACGCTTGGTAGTGGCATTACGGATTGTCTCCTTGTACGGCACGCGCGGAGGATGGGTATTGAGCCTGAGTCCGTATTTACCTACCAACTTCTCGGTCGCCACTTTAAGATGGATATCTCCCTGCCCACACAGGGTCATCTCGTTCAGTTCCGGATTCTGCTCGAGAATTAGCGAGGGATCCTCCTCGTGAAGCTTGGCAATGGCCGCAGTCAGTTTAACTTCATCCTTACGATCAGCGACTTCAACTCCCAAGCGGTATACAGGCCGGAGGAGTTCCATTTCCAACTTGGACAACGGCACATCCTTTGCCTCTGCCAGTAGATCGCCAGTCAATACGCCCTCGAGTCGACCCAGCCCCACACACTCACCAGCGAAAGCCTCAGAGATTTTGCTAACCTCCGCACCACGTAGTGAGAAGATCCCTCCTACGCGCACGTCACCTCCGGTTCTTGTGTGCAACACCGCACCGTCTTTCAGCGGACTACCGAAGACGCGTCCCAGACTCATCTTGCCCCCCTGAGTCGAATGATATGTCTTGAGAATCCGCACTACCGCACCTTTGCCCAACTGCACGCCCAGCCGGACCGCGGTCTTTTCCGCGCCCGGCGTTTCATGGCGGAGCGCTTTTAGCAACCGCCGAATTCCATTGTCGTTCTCCGCAGAGCCAATCAGCACAGGAACAAGATCACCATTACCAAGTTCCTTGGTCAAATCCGCAAACACTTCGGAGGGTTGCGGTATCACATCACTAAGCAACTCTTCCATAAGATGTTCATCAAAATCAGCCAGCCTTTCGAGCATCGCGAAGCGGGCTTCCACTTCTCGTGACTTGATCTCGCCGTCCATTGGGACTGCCTCACTCCGCGCATGCTGGCGATAGACATAGGCACGCTCGAGCGCCAGATCCACATAACCGACCGCAACGCCTTCTTCCCATATCGGAATTTGACGAAGCAAAAGTGGCTTGTCCGATGCGTCCTGCAGGAACGCCAACAGTTCACGCAAACTTCCGGAGGCTTTGTCAATCTTATTAACAAACAGAAAGTGAGGAATCCCCTGTTCTTCCAGCCTCTTCAGATAGGGCTTCAGCATCATAAGTTTTTCCGACTGCGGCTCGCAGACAACAACAGCCGCATCAACACCCGTCAGCACGCCAAGGGTGTCGCCCAGCAATTCAATGGAACCCGGACAATCGAGTAGGGTAAACCTTTCTTCCAAATAATCGAACGTCGCACAATTGACGTCGACACTCATTTGGCGCGAACGCGCCTCAGAGCCAAAATCGCCAACGCTACTGCCGGCTGTCACAGAGCCTTTTCGCCCGATCGCGCCCGCAGCGTACAACATCGCCTCTAAAAGGCTCGTCTTGCCGGAACCATAGGGTCCGACCAAGGCCACTGTGCGTGGCCCATTACCTCCGATCTTCGTGGACATGTGCGCCTCTCTTGCCCGGAGCCTAGATCCGGATCGAGGCGCGGCGGGCGCATTCCCCTATGATAGGGTCGCGTCTCGCGCCCCGCAGACGGATGCTCGCGCTGAATGATGCGGCCAGCAAGCAAAATCATGCACTGGTGTCGCGAAACTTATGACGCTTATGCGAGTAGGAGGCATTTTTTATCTCAACCAAGCACTCGACTGCCTCGCTAGCCCGGCGATCAACCAGAGAGGTAGCGCCATTGGCAACTACGTCGACAAGGTTGGCGGGCAGCAATAGCACTGGTAAAGGCGTTCTGCTACAGAACACCATGAAGGAGCGGGGAGCACAATACGTAGATTTACAAGATAACTCTTTCATCACAAAGGGTTCGCCCACACATCCATGCACTGCCACACAAGGCTTGGCGGAGAACCTTCATCCTTGTCGCGGCATGATCTATCCGGCTACCCGCGGAATTGTTGCAATATTATCCGGGCAAGGTGAGGATGAAAGCGCTTGAGTGTCTTCCCTGTTCGGGGCATTGGCCGGTCCGGCAGGATACCGCCGGGGCGCGGGAGGCAGCTTTGACCTTGGATTTAACCCCTATACGCTGTTTCTAGATTTTGATTCAGCAAGCGGTTACCTGGAACGAAGCTGATTTCTTGTCCCACCTAGTTCAGCGATGATCCCACACTCGACCGCGCATTTAGTCAGCGCCTGGCTGTGATTATCTCGGCGCCATCGTATGTCTGCCAGATCCTGCCTTCGCTATCTTTTGGACTGGTCCGGAAATAATCTCCCACGCGATTTTCCGGGGCCACCTCGACCGCACGACCATTCTGTTGCAGCGCATGTCCATCCTCTGGGGTAATTATCCTTAGAATGGCGGCCAGCGCGTGAGCTGTTACCTGCATATTCGTATCGTAAAAGGCTGGCCCGCGAGTGCTACTGCCCAGAGGGAAGGGCTCACCGCGAAGGCCCCATTACGATTATGGTAGGGCATTTCACAAAGCAGTCACGGCCGTATGCGGCCTCCAACTGGCGGAATATCTTTCTGAGGATCTCAGTCTACTGCGGGACGTCGGATTGGAACGGTTGGGCAGGACTAGGTTGAACGTCTGCGCACGTAATTGCAGTATTGACTACGACGCGGCCAGTAAAGTGCTCGGCTTCCGCAATGTCGAGTATCGCTTTGAGGGCAATGTGAGCGCAACCTTCTAGAGTGTAACCTCGCTCGCGCGCCCCTCTAAGGCGGGCTCCCATTTTTCACCGGACGAAGAGACCTGCCGGACACCTTGTCCACCTGCGCCCATCGGCGCCAACCAACTGATCGCTCAGCTTTCCACCAACCTCAACGCAGATCGGCGCAGAAGCGCTGGATGCGCCGACAAGCTTCTTCAAGAAGCTGATTTGATGTGGCGTAGGAAATGCGGAAGAAGGGCGACGAACCAAACGCGGCACCTTGCACGACGGCAACACTTTCGCTTTCAAGAAGCTCTGAGACAAAATCTCCGTCACTTGCGATCTTTTTTCCTGACCGTGTAGATTTTCCTATCAACTCCTTGATGGATGGATACACGTAGAATGCGCCCTCCGGGGTTGGACAGGAAATTCCACGGGTTTGATTGAGCATTGAAACCACAAGATCTCTGCGCTCCTCGAACAGCTTGGCCCGCTCGGCGATGAAATGCTGAGGTCCGTTGAGTGCTTCCACCGCGGCCCATTGCGCAACTGAAGTTGCGTTCGTGGCCGCCTGGCTCTGCAACTTGCTCATTGCCTTGATGAGAGGCTCCGGGGCGCCGCAGTAGCCGATGCGCCATCCCGTCATTGCGTAAGCCTTGGAGACACCGTTCATGGTCACAAGCCGCGGCATGAGACGTGGTTCGGCAGCGCCGATTGAGGTGAATTTGAACTCCCCATAGACGAGGTGCTCATACATATCGTCTGTCAGCACCCAAACATGGGGATGGCGGACAAGTACGTCTGTGAGCGCGCGCAATTGGTCTTTGCTGTAACAGGCCCCGGTGGGGTTAGAGGGCTGATTGAAAATCAGCCATTTGGTGCGAGGCGTGATCGCAGCATCAAGAACATCGGGCCGGAGACGAAAGCCATCTTCCATCTTGGTGTCGACGACAACTGGCTTGGCGCCTGTCAGCCGGACGATGTCCGGATAGCTGACCCAGTAGGGTGCGGGGACGATGACCTCATCCCCCGGATTAAGCGTAGCCGTCAGGGCGGTGTAGATAACGGCCTTACCACCCGGCCCAACGAAGGTCTCAGTTGGCGCATACTCGAGGCCGTTTTCGCGTTCGAACTTGGCGCTGATGGCCGCTCGCAACTCCGGAATCCCTTCCACCGGAGTGTATTTGGTTTCCCCCCTGCGGATTGCCGCAATCGCCGCCTCCTTGATGTTATCCGGGGTGTCAAAGTCCGGCTCGCCGGCCCCCAGCCCGATCACATTGCGCCCGACGGCTTTGAGATCACGTGCCTTTTGGGTTACCGCCAGCGTTGGGGAGGGCTGAATGCGGCCAAGCGAATCGGCCAAAAAGCCTGGCGGCAAGGTAACTTGCATAGACACGGGCACTGCCTCTTTGAAGGTATGGGGACACAGACCTAGCAATCCCCGGCCGTCCGGCGCAAGCCAAACCGAGGGAATAGACCCTTGCCCGCTTACGGTTCGTCAATCTCTACATGCGAACCTAACCCTTTCGCCATCCCGTACCGCGGGGAGGACCCATGCGGACCATCGTCAGCACCGCCTTTGCCGGGATCGCGCTCGTTCTTTCGGCCTGCTCGCCGACCAAGCCTCCCGTGGGACGCTGGGAGGGTAGCTTCCAGTCCGCAGAGACCATGATTGTTGCCCGCCTCAAGATCGAAAAGAACGGCGCCATCTTCCTGAGTGCGCCGGACGCACTAAATGTCAGCGCCGACCCGGATCAGCGGGCATTAATCCGCGCCCGTCTTGCACAGGACCTGGACTCCAGCTGGTCCTTCGTGCAGGCCAGACATATGCATTTCAACGGTCATATTTTCCGCTATCGCGGTCATGTGGCGCCACAGATGAAATGGGATGCGTCGAGCAGAACCATGACCGTAATCGTATACCCCGGCACCCTCCCCGAAGTAGATATTGCCATGCATGCGGTGAGTAGTTTCGACGCCGACCCATGGCAGAGCTAGCGACGTTCACGAAAACGCGATAGCTCTCACGCGGTCGTGACAGCACAGACTGTAGACGGGCGCAGCATACAGCCGCAACATCAGCTTTGCGTTTCACGTGGGAGAGTTTCATGGCATTGCCTTACATACTCACCTTCAAGCGCAGGTGTATGGGCAAACTCGGGCCTGTGCTTGCGAGCGCATTTGGCGTCCTGATTGCAGTAGCCGCGGGCACAACATCCGCCCAGGCGGCGATTACGGTGATGGGCAGCGGTCTTGCCCAAAGCTGCTACAAAGCGGCCGAGTTTGGCGGGGACGCACGGGACGGAATCAACACTTGTACCTTGGCTCTCAGTCAGGAGCCGTTGAGCGTCCATGATCGTGCCTCCACCTATGTCAATCGCGGCATCCTTCGGGCCACGTCAAATCCGCGAGGGGCACTGGCGGATTACAACGAGGGCATAGCCCTCGATCCCCAACTGGCGGAGGCCTATGTGGACCGGGGAGCGGCGCTGCTCTCGCTCAAGCGCTACCGTGCGGCCCTCGTGGCTATCGACAAGGGCCTGGCACTCCATGTCAATCGGCCACAGATCGCCTATTACGACCGCGCCATGGCTCATGAGAGCCTAGGAGACATCCGCAGCGCCTATTTTGACTATCAGCATGCGGTTGCCCTGTCGCCGAATTTTACCCTCGCGAAGCAACAGCTTACGCGCTTCAAGGTGATCCGGGAGCCGGCCACGCATAACAGTTAGTCAAGCAGGCAGGATGCCGGCTGGGCCGCGTGCTCGGCGACAGATGGTTACCATTCGGGGCAGCGCATGGCCTTTTGGGGCAGGCCCTGCCCCCTTATCTTGGGGGTGGTCGCCATACCGCCCTTTCGTGGCCCCAGAAGCTCAGCCAATCTCAAACCACTGTCGGCGCCTTGATCCTAATCCATATATTTTCCATTTGGCGGGGTAGGACTGCACACAGAGGACGGCTGGGCCTTCCGGACGAGCGGAACCCTTGCGTTCAGGGAGCGAGCGTTTATGAAGGGGCGGCAGCCGCCAGTGGGCCTATTTCTTTCTAGCGAGTATTTCGAATGAAAAAGCTACTTCAGGCCTCGTCGATTGCTGCGCTCGCCCTCGTCGCGGCGGGATGTGTGGAAACACCCCCACCCGTAGCGCTGACCCAGAGTGACGTGCCCAAGTCATTTTCTCAGCCCATCGCCGCAAACGCACCGGTCTGGCCCAAGCCAGGGTGGTGGCAAGGTTTGGGGAACCCCGAACTCGACTCCCTGATTGTTGAGGCCCACCGGAACAATCTTAATCTTGCTTCAGCTGTGGCTGCGGTCATGCAGGCTCGGGCCCAGACTTACATTTCGGCGTCTGCGCTTTTCCCTAGCATTTCGGTTTCCGGTACTGCCAGCCGTGGCAGCACGAATGCGCAAGGCTTTAACCTGACCCGCAATGACTTTGGCTTGTCTGGAAGTGCGAGCTACGAGGCAAGTTTCTGGGATACCCTGCCCACGTTGCAGTCGGCACAGGAAGCCCTTAAGGCGGCACGATTTAATCAGCAGACCGTAGCTCTCACCGTCACGGCCTCGGTCGCCAACACCTATCTGGACGTGCTCGCGCTGCGTCAGCGTGAGACTATCGCAGACCAAAACATTCGTGCTGCTAACCGCATTCTCGGCATCACCCAGGCACAGGTAACAAACGGTGTTGCATCTCGCCTTTCGCTTGCACAGCAAGAAGCCGTAGTTAACGGGCAGAAGGCCCAGGTTCCAGCGCTTCAGGAGCAGAGCAATGAAGCGCGCTTTGCTTTGGCGGTTCTCCTCGGGCGGCCACCGGAAGGTTTCAAGGTGACCGGAGAGAGCCTTGCAGGGATCAAGGCTCCCGCGGTTGCACCGGGTTTGCCATCTGAACTCCTTGAACGCCGTCCAGATGTCGCCCAGGCAGAAGCTCAGCTCGCCGCTGCTCACGCCAATGTTGATGCCGCACGGAATGCCTTTTTTCCGCAGATCAACCTGACAGCGTCAGGTGGCTACGCCTCAACTGCTCTCAGCACTCTGGTCAATCCCTCAAGTCTGGGGTTCTCACTTGGTGCCTCGCTGGTCCAGTCAATTTTCAGCGGTGGACGTCAAAGTGGGCAGCTCGAACTAAGCAAGGCGCAGCAGCTCCAGCTGGTCGAATCGTATCGCACTGCGGTACTGAACGCGTTCAAGGATGTGGAGACAGCGCTGAGTCAAGTTGCACATTATGCCCAGGAAGAAAAATACACCGCAGCCCAGGTCAAGGCTGCAGCAGAGGCCTTCCGCATCTCGGAAATCCAATACCGCGAAGGCGTAACTGACCTCTTGACAGTGCTACAGTCCCAGCAGACGCTGTTTTCTGCCGAGGATACTCTTGTTCAGATCAAGCTTGCGCGCATCCAGGCCGACGTCAGCCTTTATACTGCGCTCGGTGGCGGGTGGAGCGAAAATCCGGTCGACATGACCCAGCCTGTTCCGACTCTGGCCAATCTCCCCAAAGCATCTGCCCCTGCCGTTAATGCCGCAAAAAAGGCAGGCAAAGAACTGAAGCACCGTGGAATTCTTGACTGGATCTTCTGATACGGCTTGTCGTGAGGATCTACTCTAAAGGTGCCCTAGCACGTGGTGCGGAGCATAGGGTGCTTCCAGCGCCTTGATCTCGGCATCGTCCAGCTTGAGCGACACAGCAGCAATGGCTTCCCCAAGATGTTTAATCTTGGTAACTCCAATGATCGGCGCCGTTACTGTCGGCTTGTGTAACAGCCAGGCCAGCGCAACCTGGGCATTGGACACGCCTCGCTTCTTTGCAATTTCGCTTACAGCGTCGACAACCGAAAAGTCGCCCTCCTGATACATTGCATGAGCAAACTGATCCGACTTAGCTCTACGAGTTTGCTCCCGACGGTTATTGGCAAGAAAGCCTCGCGCCAACGGGCTCCAAGGAATAACTCCAATTCCCTCTGCTGCACAAAGTGGCAGCATCTCGCGTTCTTCCTCGCGGTACACCAGGTTGTAGTGATTTTGCATTGATACAAATCGCGTCATCTCCATTGCCTTGGCGGTGTGCAGATAGGTCGCGAATTGCCAAGCATACATAGACGACGCACCTACGTAGAGCGCCTTTCCGGACTTGACTACATCGTGGAGCGCCTCAATCGTCTCCTCTATCGGAGTGTGTGGATCAAATCGGTGGATCTGGTAGAGGTCTACATACTCCATTCCCAGACGCTGCAAGCTCGCGTCAATCGCGGACATGATGTGCTTGCGTGACAATCCACGCTGGTTGGCTGCCTCTCCCATGGGGTTGAACACTTTGGTGGCAACCACGTAGCTATCACGGGCTCCTGCAAACTCCCGGAGCGCGCGACCAAGAACCTCCTCACTTGCCCCCATAGAATATATGTCGGCCGTATCAAAGAAATTGATCCCGGCTTCTACAGCACTTCGGATTATCGGGCGACCTTCTTCCTCGTCGAGTACCCAATCCCGCCACTTCGAGGATCCATAGCTCATTGCACCAAGGCAGATACGGGTAATCCTCAATCCAGTTTGGCCAAGTCGCACGGTCTGCATGGTGTGTTCCTTCATGATTCAACTCACAGCAGCGTTACGAAACGCTTCCCCGAGCTTATTTATGAGCTTAGTTCCTCGGAAATTAATGCCTCTCGCTATATACCTTGGCCTCAAGGTTCATATATTAGACCAAGCGTCAGCTGCCGGGGTTCAGCATAAAGATTAACCCCTGGCGCATCGACCTGGTAAGCCACGCGGGCATCCGTGGCATTATCCAGTGCTATGTAGGTATCCCATGCCGGGCGAAGCCGCCAGTCCGCGCGCAGGTCCAGGGTAACCGCTGAGCCAAGGCGCTGTTTGTTCAGATCATCGTTGTAGCGTGCACTTTCATATCGAATCCGGACGGAAAGACGTAAGGGATCAAGCGGCGCATAGTCAGCCCCGGCGGTGATTGTCGCGATCGGATCCTGAGCCGGGCGCTTACCGTTCAGCTGTGCAGCTGCGCCGCGAGCGTGAACCCGCGCGTCGGTCAGAGCAAGTGCGCCACGCAAATGGAAACGCCTGGAGAGCGCAACCGCCGCCTCTCCCTCTAGCCCCAGTGCATCAATAGTACCTGCGTTCTGGCGTTGCTGGAAAGTCAGCAGGGGCGTTGTAGAAACGGTTACATTTGTGATGGCATTGGCAAGCTGGTTGTAAAAACCTGTGAATGCCCACTTCCAAGCCGCGTATTGACCACCCCAGCCCAGTTCTTCACCGTAGAGCTGTTCCGGTTTAAGATTAGCGTTCGCGCTGGTAATCACATTACCTACCCGAAACGGACGATAGAGTTCGTTTAGGCTCGGCACCCTAAATCCAGCGTAGGCTGCTGCACGTAGATACATGCCGTCGTGTAGGCGCCGCTTAATTCCGATCCGGCCCGTCGGTACGATGCCACTGCGGCTCGGTGGATGACTGAAAGCGATGAGTGCTCCATTCGCCACCTTGGTTTCGACGAGATGCCCCTGTGATGTCGCCCAGCGGTCTGCACGTACGCCAGCAGTCAGTAGCCAGCCCCGGTGCCGCCATGCGGCTTCGCCATAAAGGCCTGCAATGACAAGCCTTCCTCCGGAACGGCGCCGATCCTGAAATACGCCCTGAAGGGGCAGAAAGAGTTCGCGGGACTCCCCAGAATCGTCACGCAAGTCCCCGCCCAATTCCCATTGCCATTCTCCTGACGCGCCGACCAGAGCCGCATTGGCACCCCATCCCCAGGCAGGGGTTGCATACTGATTATCGACAACCAGAGCGCTCATGTGATTAAGCGCCTCTGATGTGAAGGTATTGCTGAGGTTACTGTTCAACGACCATAGTTGCAGCCGCCAACCGGGGCGGGACTGCGTAGCCGCTCGGGCCAATGCGAGGCTAGCTACCACACCATTTGCCTCGGCCCGGCCACCGACCACGCCATTACCACGCGCCTCGACGTAAAGGCCCAGGCGAGCGGAGAAGGTGAGGCCCGTCTCCAATGTCGTCTGAGCGCGCAGCGAGCCGGATGCACCATTGAACCATAAAGGCCGATCCGCATTTCCTCGTTGCCCGGGTAAAACTGGATTCCAACCGTTGGAGTGCTCTGCAGCTGCGCTGGCAAAGAAGGAGATTTTGCCAAGTTCAGCTCCGCCGGCAGCTCCCAGCCTGGCGGTTCCCAGGGAGCCCGCCGAGGCATCTGCCACAGCAAGACCGCTACCGCCGCGCTCGCTGAGCGCGATGGTACCTGTGAGAGCACCGGAGCCATATGGACCGGTTCCAGCTCCCCGCACAATCTCGGCCTGCCCGATATCTTCCCAGGGAAGCGCCGTCCAGATGACCCAATTTCCGAACGGATCGTTCATTGGCACGCCATCCAGGAGGACCAGAGCCCGCCCGGCACCTGATGGCGCTATAGCGCGTAGCGAAATTCCCTGTGTGGTAGGGTTTGCCGATAGGCTGTCACCGCGACGAAAGAGCGATACGCCGGGAATCTGGGCGAGCGCAGCATCGAGGCGGCCAGCCCGCGAGAGGCTGGAGGCCGCCAAGGTGACCACCGAGAAGGCGTTCTGACCGACGGGTTCTGGCATGCGTGCGGCGGTTACCGTCACGGCTTCGATAGATTGCGCATGGGCAAGCCCGGCCCCGGCCAGGACACACAGCATAGCAAAGCAGATTCGACGCACCATCTGCCCTCAAAATCCCCGTTAATTCTCCAAAACGCGGAAGCAGGCCGACAGTCCAATCCAAGCTTACGCCGCGTTACCGCCGGCCCTGCACCATCCCAGGACGCAGCAGTCGAGGCTCCATCCCTTATCGTCCGCAGGTCGGCAGCTTCCAAAGGTGTACAGGGATCCTCGCACGATGCAACTGGGCCAAGCGCTCGCTCCGAGATAGAGGGCTATGACATTTCCAAGATCTGTTCGGATGCTGATTTACCGATATCAGCTCCTGTTTAAGCCGCCTCTGAAAAATCAAAGCGACCACGAAAACCTCGACGCAGCCAGGCAACAGTCGTAACTGCCCTAGGCACGCGCGATCACCATTGGGCAGCCATGCCCAATTTCCGAAGGAGCAGAAACGAAAGCAGCATGATCACCTTACACTTCACCCATCACATGCTCTGCCGGGGGACCACTTTCTCGGCAGCAGCAATATAGCTGCGCAAGAGCAGCGGCCAGTCGACGTGCGGGGTTATATATTGGGTCGAAAACCAGGGCATCGCCGCACTGTCAAACACGGTGTTACGAAGAAACTCAGCCATAGCCCGCACGGGCCAGCGATGACCTGCGTCGCGCGTGACCAACAATGACAACGGTGTCTGATAGCGGATCCCGATTTCCACTGGAATGAAATCTTCAGTCACGGCTGAGCCATAGGTAGGCATCATGGCAATACCGGCACCACTGCGAACTGCTTCCGCGAGACTGCCGCTCAAATTGGTAAAGAAGGATGTACGCGTAACCGGCTTTTGTCGCATCCAGTGGACCCAGTTGCTTACATCACTCAGATGCAACGCCTGATCAAGCAACCGATGATTTTTTAGGTCATCGACCGAATGGGGTGTCCCGTACCGCTGCAGGTAGTCACGACTCGCGAATGGAATAAAATGCAACATTCCAAGACGCAATGCCCCCCGTTCCTGAGTTGTGGGTTCATAGTAATGAACCTGCAGATCGCAGGCATTGCGTCGTTCGGCAGTAACTTCATTCGTAGCAAACAATTTCACGTCGACATTGGGATGGCGGTCAAAGAACAGTGAAATAAATTTCGTTACCCAATAGGTCGCAAGCGCCTCGCCTATCAGAACTTTGCAGTCACCCACAAGGTTAGGTCGGACAAGCCCTTGTTGAGCTGCGGCCCGCGTCAGTGCGAGTTGTGCAGCAATCGCCTGCTGATAGACGCGTTGTCCTTCGAATGTAAGGCGCGGCCCACGGCGATCGCGTTCAAACAGTCGCGAACCAACTGCCTGCTCAAGGCGCGAAAGCCGCCGGCTGACCGTCGGTTGCGTCATCCTCAACTTGTTCGCAGCCTTATTGAGGCTGCCATAACGAATAATTTCAAGAAAAATGCGAAAATCGTCCCAGTCGGTGTTAGGTCCTCCATCATGCTCGACCAATTCCGCATAGCGTAGTTCTGTATCCCTATTGTTCATGTGCTACCAGCTCACGTGCACTCTTCTAACCGCGCAATCACGGTCACTACCGCACGTCGCCAAACACTAAACCCAGATCCCGGAAAATCAATCAGTCAAAGTACACATATCAAACAAGTATACGATTTATTTGATTTATGCTTGTATCCGCAAGACATTGATAGGACATAGAGCCCATGCTGACGCCAGAACCGCTGGGCGTTATGGTAAACTACTCATGGCCATCCGGAGCGCGTGCAGTAACCCTTTAAATATCGACCCAAGGGTTCCTGTCCTTGCAGAGGCAATCATCTTGCGGATTTGAGCGCAATCAGGCATCGCTCTAACCAAGAAATCAAAGAGGAACAGCTTGTACGATATCGTGATCATTGGCGGTGGCCATAATGGCCTGACCTGTGCGGCCTATCTCGCTGCGGCGGGCCTGAAAACTCTTGTCCTTGAACGGCGCAATATCGTGGGCGGAGCGGCTGTTACCGAGGAATTTCATCTAGGTTTTCGCAACTCGGTTGCTTCCTATACTGTTTCGCTCCTCAATCCGAAAGTCATCCGCGACCTGGAATTGCACGAGCACGGGCTCCGCATTGTGGAACGAAAACTGGCAAACTTTTTGCCTCTGGACGACCACAGCTACTTCAAGGTTGGTCACGGACGTACGCTGGACGAATTATCCAAGTTTTCCGTTCAGGATGCCGGGCGCCTTGAAGACTATAATGCTCGCCTCGAGCGCGTCGCTGATGTCTTACGAAAGCTGGTACTCCAAACACCACCCAATAGGGTTCAGGCTCACCCGATTGAAGCGGTTCGCGAGCTGATACGGGCCGGACTGACCGCGCGACAACTGACCAAGCTTGGCCTTGAGTCCGAACGCGATCTTCTCACCCTTTTCACAAACTCAGCCGGCCAATATCTAGATTCCTGGTTTGAAAGCGATCCAATCAAGGCCGTGCTGGGGTTTGATGGCATTGTAGGAAACTACGCGAGTCCGTTCTCTTCAGGATCCGCATATGTACTTCTGCATCATTGTTTCGGAGAAATTAATGGAAGGAAGGGGGTCTGGGGGCACGCAATCGGCGGCATGGGGGCCATCACGCAGGCGATGGCCCGGGCATGTACTCACCGTGGAGTCGAAATTCTTACCGGCACTGGAGTTCGTGAAGTAGAGGTCGCCAAAAACCGCGTCTGCGGCGTTATCACAGATGATGGCAGGAGGTTCGCCGCCCGCGCAGTCGCCGCAAATGTCAATCCCAAGCTCCTCTACGAGAAGATGATTGACCCATCGTTTCTGCCAGCAGACTTCAGGGCTCGGATTGCGCAGTATCGTTGTGGTTCAGCAACCTTTCGAATGAACGTAGCCCTGAGCGAACTTCCATCATTTCGTTGCCTACCCGGTACGGAACTCGGCGAACACCATACGGCGGGCATCATCATGGCTCCAAGTCTGCGGTATATGGAGGAGGCCTACTTTGATGCCCGACGCCTCGGTTGGGCACAGAAGCCCGTTGTCGAAATGGTAATTTCCTCCACGCTTGACGACACGCTCGCTCCCAAGGGCTGTCACGTCGCAAGCCTGTTCTGCCAGCACATGGCGCCAGAACTGCCTGACGGGACGAGCTGGGACGAGCGACGTGACGAAGTAGCGGATCTGGTCATCGACACGGTAACTGGCTTTGCGCCAAATTTTAAAGCATCAGTGCTCGCACGGCAGATCATGAGCCCAGCCGACCTGGAACGTACATTTGGTCTTGTTGGTGGAGACATCTTCCATGGTGCACTTGATCTTGGCCAGCTCTATTCCGCCCGTCCGGTACTGGGACATGCGAACTATCGTGGGCCGATCAGGGGCCTTTACATGTGCGGATCCGGTACCCATCCTGGCGGAGGTGTAACGGGCGTGCCGGGGCACAACGCTGCGCGGGAAATAATCCGCGACTTTCGCGGTCGGCTCCCCTAGCGGCGCGCAGTGACCAAGCCGTATGGCAGGTCCAAGCGGGGCCCCTTCCCGAGAGCGAGAGTCAGGTCAATCTCGAATGCCATCACCCATCCGCGCCGTGCAGCCGGGTGGGGAATTTTGGCCCAGGGCCTGACTGGCCAGGGCACGGGATACGACCTCTTGCATTGATCTGGCTGTAATTATAGGGGACGGTGACAACTAACACATTGTCACAGTGTTGGTAGCGGCGTATCGTCCGAATGGGAACGGGGCATGGAACACTTCGATACAATTATTGTCGGCGCGGGACTTTCGGGTATAGGCGCCGCATGGCATCTCCAAAATCGCGCTCCCGCGCGTAGCTTTGCAATCCTCGAAGGCCGAGAGGCAATTGGGGGTACCTGGGATTTGTTTCGCTACCCGGGTATCCGTTCTGACTCGGACATGTATACGCTTGGCTATCGCTTCAAGCCTTGGCGGAACGCCAAAGCAATCGCCGATGGCCCATCGATTCGCTCTTATGTGCAGGAAGCCGCCAGCGAGAACGGCATTGATCGGCATATTCGCTTTCGCCATCTCGTCCGTTCGGCAAACTGGGATAGTTCGCGTGCGCTTTGGACCGTCGAGACCGAAGTGGGAGACGAGAAGAAGCGCCAGAGTTTTACCTGCTCCTTCCTTTTTATGTGCTCAGGCTACTATTCCTACAAAGAGGGCTACAGGCCAGAATTTCCAGGCATGCAGGATTTTTGTGGCGAGATCGTACACCCCCAGTTCTGGCCAGAAGATCTGAATTTAGTTGGAAAGCGCGTAATCGTTATTGGATCAGGCGCCACCGCGGTAACGCTCGTGCCAGAACTTGCCAAAGAAGCAAGTCTGGTCACCATGTTGCAGCGGTCACCAACCTACGTCGTTTCCCGGCCAGCTCAGGATAAATTTGCCAATTGGCTCCGGGAGCATCTTCCGGAAAATCTGGCCTATGGCATCACCAGCTGGAGAAATGTTCTCCTTAGCATGTATTTTTACAGACTAGCGCGCCGTCAGCCGCAAAAGGTGAAGGAGCGCTTGATTCAGATGGTTCATAACGAGCTTGGTTCGGACTTCGACGTTAAAACCCACTTCACGCCAAGGTATAATCCATGGGATCAGAGATTATGCCTGGTACCAGACTCCGATATGTTTGAAGCCATTAGGAGCGGCCGAGCACAGGTTGCAACAGACCATATCGAGCGTTTTGTAAAGGATGGCATACTGCTGAAGTCTGGACAGGTCCTGCCCGCGGACATCATTGTTACGGCAACTGGGCTCAAACTTGAGGTACTTGGTGGCATGACCATCGCCGTGGATGGCCGTCCCGTTGATATGTCCAAGACGCTCTCTTACAAGGGACTTATGTATTCGGATATCCCAAACCTTGCCTCCTCGTTTGGATACACCAACGCGTCATGGACACTAAAGTGCGACCTGACATGCGAATATGTTTGCCGTATTCTCAATCATATGTCGGAGCACGGCTATTTGCAGGCCACACCACGTCGACTAGATCCGTCAGTCGGTGAGGAACCCTGGCTTGATCTGACAAGCGGCTATGTGCAGCGAGCTGTTGCCTACCTGCCAAAGCAGGGAAACAAAAGGCCGTGGAAGCTCTACCAAAACTACGCCCTTGATCTTGTCAGCTTGCGCTTTGGTCGTATCGATGATGGAACAATCGAATTCAGGACGGCGCAAGAAATTACGCCGGCCACCAACAGACTGGCGGCGGAGTAATCAGAGGACCTGCATGTCCGGACCGTCCAGCCTGAGGTGCCCCAATTGGCCGATTTGCGTGAGAGACAAGGCCCAAGCAAAAGCAAATCCTTGGGTGGACGCCCTTAAGCGTTAAGACGCATGAGCGGCCCCACTGGGTGAACCCTCCTGCGCAGGACACCTGCCCGCGCCGCTCAGGCAACCGAGCCGGTCGCATCTTCCGTGGTTCCCATAAGGCGGTGCACCCTTTGCACGAGCGGCACCGCCCCCGCTTCCCAAGGGGCCCCAAAAAGCCCAAAACGTCTCATCAGCTGCCCCGCCCGAACGCTTTCGGTCAATGCGGCGAGGGGAATGGCCAGAACCGGACCAACAAGTACGGGCAAGAGCCACCACGCATATTGTGGAAGAAATCTCCAAACCAGGCCAGCTGCCAACAGGCCTAGAACCGTATGGGGCAGAAAGCGGCGCACTAAAACGCTCCACGCGGAACTGGCCTCGCTGCGCTGCTGGCTATTCCATCCCGCATTTCGTCCCATCAGGATGCCGAAAACAAAACCTGTCTGGGAAAGCATCATGATTGGGGCCAGAAGCACCGAGAACAGGCTTTCAATTATCACGCCGGCCACGATGGAAGCCGTCCCACCATGAGCATTACGAAGCCTCTGACTCCTCAAGACCAGTGCCATTGCAACCAGTTTTGGTACGAACAGAAGCGCGAGCATTGCCTCAAACAGAGTGAGCAATGCCCCTGTTTCAGAAATTGGCCAGGACAAAATGGGACGAGATCCGACAAAGCTGAACGGTACAAACGGTCGTTGTTGCAGTGCCACGATAGCAGACACAACAAGCAGAAGAAGCCACAGTGGAGATGCCAGATAGGACATGATACCGGTCGTGAGATGCCAACGGCTGGAAGGGCGTAGACCCTGGGCGAAGAGAAGCTTCATATGCTGCAGGTTCCCCTGACACCAACGCCGATCGCGTTTGAGATGCTCAATCAATCCCGGAGGAGGCTCCTCATAACTGCCCTCCAAATGCGCGGCCATATGAATTTCCCATCCCGCGCGGCGTAGCAGTGCCGCCTCAACGAAATCATGACTCATGATCTCGCCTCCCAGTGGGGCCCGACCCGGCAGCAGCGGCAAGCCACAATTTTCGGCAAAGGCCCTAACACGAATTATCGCATTGTGTCCCCAGTAGTTGCCCTCACGGGCAAATATCGAACTGTAGCCGGCTGCATATAGTGGGCCGTATATGCTTGATGCGAACTGCTGCATGCGCGCGAACAAGGATTGCCGCCCAACGAGTTGAGGTGCAGTTTGAATTAAACCTGCCTTCGGATTGGCGTCCATCAGTCTGGTGAGTTCAACAAGTGTGTCGGCGGTCATGAGGCTGTCAGCATCAAGAACGACCATGTAGTCATACCGCCCCCCCCATGTCCTGCAGAATTGAGCCAAGTTACCGCTCTTCCGCCCCGCATTTGAGGTACGGTGACGGTAGAAGATGTTGATCTGCCCTTCCCAAAGTGCCCGAACCTCAAGGAAGGCAGACTGCTCGGCGACAATATGTTCCTGCCCGTGACTGTCACTCAGCAAAATCAC
>JAKAVI010000093.1 GCA_021817355.1 Pseudomonadota bacterium
TTCGGTCATTCGGTTAAAGTCATAATCGAAGGCGACAGTGATCCAGACAGCTTCCTGCCGGAACTTTTCGGCTACCATCTGACCGGACGTCTGCCGGTTGATCGACTGGTCAAGACCTATCCGCTGTCGGCAATCAATCAAGCCATCGCCGAGCAGCATGCCGGGCTGTGCACGAAGCCGGTGCTGCTCCCGCAACCGGGAAAAAAGGCGAGCTGATGGGCCTTGCAGCAGATCTCGTCTGCATGAGCGGCGACATCGAAGGCATCGGACCAGGTGCCTTGCCAGGTGATATCCCACCCGTCGGATGCGCGCGTCCACGCCAGCACCTTCAGCTGGCCTCACATGCGGGTTGCCGGAAAGTCTGGCCAAGGAGGCCTGCTGTCCGCAGGCCGGCTTGGCTCCTGTGGCCAGAGGCGAGGGACTGCTTGAATACAGCACAAGTCAGACTATCGTGATGCAAAGGGGCTGAACTGCGCGTTGCCTGGTCAACGCGAGCGGCCCCGAAGAGGAGTGGTTCTCATGGCGCAAGTGGCTCAAGGTCTAACGGTGCGCCTCGCACCATCGGATGAGTTTCCCCATGCTCCGGGTGCGGAGAAAAATTATAACGAGAGCATGTACTTCAACGTCATTGATCCGCGCACGCAGGTGGGCGGCTGGTTCCGCATCGGCAATCGCCCCAATGAAGGCTATGCGGAGGTCAGCATCTGCCTCTATCTGCCCGATGGCCGCGTCGGCTTCATGTTCCAGCGCGCGCCCATCACCGGCAATATCGAGATGAAGGCAGGCGGACTGCAAGTGGAGGTCATCGAACCCTTCAAACGCCTCAAAGTGAGCTATCGCGGCAACATTCTGGTTCTGGCGCAACCAAAAGACATGGCCGATCCGAAAGTCGCTTTCAGGAGAAATCCGCTGCTGGCGTGCGAAATTGCGCTTGATTATGAAGGCGTCTCCCCGATGTATGGTGGCGAAACCATCCGTGCAGACGGCTCCGCGATCGAACTTGATCCCGAGAAATCCTTCGCCCGTGCCCATTATGAACAGCATTGCGCCGCCACGGGGGAATTTGTCGTCGGTCCTGAACGTCACACGCTGTCCGGTTATGGCCTGCGCGACAAGTCATGGGGGCCCAGATACTGGCAGGCCATTGACTGGTATCGCTGGTGCCCGATGAATTTCGGGCGGGATTTTGGCATGATGCTTTCGGTGATATCCAATGGCGAGGGTGGCGTACGCGAAGGCGGCATGGTGTTCAGCGATGGCGCCTATGATCTGATCAGCGCGTGCCGCATTGAAAGCGAATGGGACAAAGATGATTGCCAGACCTCGCTGCGCGCCAGCGTCAAGACCCAGAGCGGCAAGAGCTACGAGGTCAGCGGCCGGGTGCTGTCGCTGATACCGCTGCGCAACCGCCGCACCGCAGCAGATGGCAGCGAACTGATTACGCGCATCACCGAAGGCATGACCGAATTTCGCTGCAATGGCCTGGTGGGCTATGGCCTCAGCGAATATCTCGATCAGATCGTCAGTGGCGTGCCCAACGGCAAGGCTGCCGGCTTTTGAGCAAAGCTGCAGGGCGTCAATGGCGTGCCACAGCCAGGCCCCTCAGGTCATGGGATCCCATGATGGCACAAGGACTGGTTTTCGGCGCGGCGAGGAGCCGTCAGGCGAGTTCGAACGGTTCCCCTCGATGGAAACGAGGTTGGCACCTGCGACATAGTGGGTGTCATCACCAAAGCGGTGGCGTTTTCAGATGGAGACCTGTTCAATGGCAGGACAGTTCCTTTGCCACAGTCGCCAAATGACAGTCAGCTCGTTTATCACCACAAAAGGAAGGCTTGCGCTGATCACAGGCAAAATGTGCAGACCGCATCAGGATACCGAGCATTGCGCAGCGCATCATCGTCGAGCTGTGCAATCACTTGGGTGCAAGTTGACGTAACGAGAATAGGGCGTCGTCGCTTGCCCGCGTTCTGGGACGATAATAGAACTGCTTGCCGCGGAGAACGCGCGGGCCGGGGAGACGAAGATGGAGAAAAAAGTCCGCATCGGTGGCGCCAGTGGTTTCTGGGGTGACGCAGCGATGGCCACGCCGCAGCTGTTGCGGGCCGGTGGGCTGGATTACATCGTTTATGATTATCTCGCCGAAATCACCATGTCGATCCTCGCGCGTGCGCGCGCCGAGAAGCCGGAGATGGGTTATGCCACCGATTTTGTGTCACTGGCGCTGAAGCCGAACCTCGTCGAAATCGCCCGGCAGAAAGTGAAGATCATTGCCAATGCAGGTGGCGTGAACCCCGCAGCGTGTGCGGCGGCGGTGCGCGCCCTTCTTGCCGAGCGTGGACTTACGCTGAAGGTTGCCGCGGTGAGCGGTGATGATCTTCTGCCGCAGAAAGAGGAGCTGGCCCGCCTCGCACCGGCCGAGATGTTTTCCGGTGAGACCTTTCCTGCGCCCGGAAAAATTCTTTCGATCAACGCCTATCTTGGCGCTTTTCCGATCGCAAAGGCGCTTGATGAAGGCGCCGATATCGTCATTACCGGGCGTTGCGTCGACAGTGCCGTTACGCTGGGGGCCCTGATCCATGAATTCGGCTGGCAGAGGCAGGAGTGGGACAAACTTGCCGGAGGCAGCCTTGCCGGGCACATCCTCGAGTGCGGGCCGCAGGCCACCGGGGGTAATTTCACCGACTGGGAAAGCGTGATCGACCGGCTGGAAGACATCGGCTATCCGATCGCCGAAGTGTCGGCGGATGGCAGTTTCGTCTGCACCAAGCCGCAGGGCTCCGGCGGCATCGTCAATGTCGGCACGGTGTCCGAGCAGATGCTCTACGAGATCGGCGATCCGCAAGCCTATCTGCTGCCGGACGTTGCCTGCGATTTTTCCCGTGTCATCATCAGCGAAGAGGGCAAGGACCGCGTGCGCGTGACCGGCGCCAAGGGCCGTCCTGCACCCGACAGCTACAAGGTCTGCGCGACCTATCTCGATGGCTTCCGCGGCGGTCTCAGCATGAGCTTTTACGGTATCGATGCCAGTCGCAAGGCCGAGCGCTTTGCCGAGACCGTGTTCAAGCGCGCGCGGCGTACGCTGCGCGGGCTCAATCTGCCCGAATTCACCGAGACCAGCATCGAGGTCATCGGTGCAGAATCGCAGTTTGGTCCGGAGCGCCGCATCACAAGTGCGCGTGAGGTGGCGGTGAAAATCGCCGCCAAGCATCCTGAGGCCAGCGGTATCGGCATCCTCCTGAAGGAGGCCACCGGGCTTGGCCTGGCGACGCCGCCCGGGCTCTCTGGTTTTGCCGGTGGACGACCCAAACCCATGCCGGTAGCACGGCTCTTTTCCTTCACGCTGCCCAAGACGGCGGTGTCGATTGGTGTTGAGGTGGAAGGTCGGACGCACAGCCTCACCGATGCTCCCGGCACACGCTTTGATCCGGGCCAGCTGGTACAGCCGGCCCCGCCAGGTCTGCCCGAGCTTCGCGATCTGGTACGTGTGCCGCTCATCGCAGTGGCCTGGGCCCGAAGCGGCGACAAGGGCAATAAGGCCAATATCGGCGTCATTGCCCGGCGGGCAGATTATTTTCCCTATATCTGCCGCTCCCTGAGCGAAGAGGTGGTGGTCGCCCGTTTTGCCCATTTTCTTGAGGGCAAGGTGGAACGTTTTGTCTTGCCAGGGCCATCGGCGCTCAACTTTCTCCTGCACGAGGTGCTGGGTGGTGGTGGCGTGGCAAGTCTGCGTAACG
>JAKAVI010000026.1 GCA_021817355.1 Pseudomonadota bacterium
CAGATAGCCCTCGAGCCAGCCTTCGCATTGATGCTCGCTCAGCATTTCGAGCACCTCCCCTTCCACTGCCAGATGCTCGTCAGTAGACGTAACCTCCCCTTCCCATTGCCGCGCCGTGACGTCGAACACCGCCTCAAGACCATTGGAAATGGTCTCATCCGGACCAAACAGCCGGAAATTGCGCCCATCGCGGTTCTGCCGCAGCACATCGCGCACAAAACGCCCCAGTACATGGGTGTCACCGCTGCCAGGCACGCCTGGCGAGGAAACCTCCACCCGGTAGTCGCGAAAATCTGGCAGCCTGAGCTCCTTCAGGAGGCTGCCGCCATTGGCATGGGGATTGGCGCCCATGCGTCGCGCGCCGGTGGGGGCGAGCGCGCGCAGCTCCTCCTTCAGCCTGCCGCCCGCATCAAAGAGTTCCTCCGGACGATAGCTTCTCAGCCAGTCCTCCAGCAGCTGCAGATGTGCCGGCTGCGCATCAAAACCAAGCAAGGGCACCTGATGGGCATGAAACGTGCCTTCGATGGCCACGCCATCGACGCTCTTGGGTCCGGTCCAGCCCTTCAGCGAGCGCAATACGATCATGGGCCAGCGCGGGCGCGTGGTCTCGCCGCTGGTGCGCGCCCGCTCCTGGATTTCATGGATTCCCGCGACCGCCGCATCAAGCGCAGAGGCCATCTGCCGGTGCATCGCCATGGGCTCATCGCCCTCGACATAATAGGGCATCCAGCCATAGCCGCGCAGCAACTGATCAAGCTCCTCGCGGCTGATGCGGGCCAGCACCGTGGGATTGGAAATCTTGTAGCCATTGAGGTGCAGAATCGGCAGCACAGCACCATCGTGACGCGCATTGAGGAATTTGTTGGAGTGCCAGGAGGTCGCCAAAGGCCCGGTTTCCGCCTCGCCATCACCTACGACACAGGCAACGACAAGGCCGGGATTGTCAAAGGCCGCACCAAAGGCGTGACTGAGGGAATAGCCAAGTTCGCCACCTTCATGGATCGAACCGGGACATTCGGGCGAGGCATGGCTTGGGATACCGCCAGGAAAGGAGAACTGCGTGAAGAGGCGCCTGAGGCCCTCCTCATCCTCGCTGATGTGCGGATAGATCTCACTGTAGGTGCCCTCAAGATAGGTATTGCCTACCACCGCCGGCCCGCCATGTCCGGGGCCCGAGATGTAGATCATGTTGAGGTCATATGCCTTGATGATGCGGTTCAGATGCACATAGATGAAATTCTGTCCGGGCGTTGTTCCCCAATGACCAAGGAGCATGTTCTTGATATCACCGCGCACGAGCGGGCGGCGCAGGAGCGGATTGTCACGCAGATAGATCTGTCCCACCGCAAGATAATTGGCGGCGCGCCAGTAGGCGTCCATCTTCAGAAGAAGTGTCTCGCTTTCGGCTGCCATCGTGATGCCTCGCCTTCTGATCCGACCGGAAAACCGGTATCTCTTCCCCGCCCTCAGGCGCGGCCAGTTTCGGCTCGGGCCCTCTCTTCATCGTCAACACCAAGGCCCCGTTCGGCCAGACATGCGCGCGTCTCGGTGAAGCTCTTGTGCCACAGAGCCTCAATGCCGAGCCCTCGTGCCACCTCGACGAACATCGCGGTGTTTTCAATATAGAGGACCTTCGAGGGTGAAGCCTGCGAAAGATCAAGGGCGAGGCGGAAAATCTCCGGATCCGGTTTCAGCATCTGCACATAGCAGGACGAGACGAAAATGTCGGCGAGCCGATCAAGCTGGAAGCGATGAATGCGATGGGCGTTGAGCTCGCGGCCCTCATTGCTCACCACAACCACCTTAAGGCCATGTTGGGTCTTTATTTTCTTGATCAGTGCAAGCATGTCGCTGCAGGGCGTCGACTGGGCAAACATGAATTTTTTCAGCGCCGCGCGTGAAACCTTTTGCGGACGATAAAACAGCGCCCGCTCGAAATATTCGTCGAGTGAACACTTGCCCAGCTGGTAACTGTTCCAGGCCTGAAGATGGCGCTCGCCGAAATCCTTGGCATCAAGGCCGAATTCGGCGATGGCCCGCTGGCGCTGACGCCAACCCCAGCCATCGCTGAGAAGGACCCCGCCAATATCGACAAAGAGGGTCGAAGGCCGCAGCCGCGCCGTGCCACGGAGCCTTGCGCCGCCGCGCCGAGGCTTTACCCCATGTGCCCTGCCGCCGTTAGCCATCGCCAAGCGCCCGGCTGATCATCGCTTCGGCCTCCTCCTGGATACGGCGCAAATGCTCGGCACCCTTAAAGCTCTCGGCATAGATCTTGTAGATGTCTTCCGTGCCCGAGGGCCGGGCTGCAAACCAGCCATTTTCCGTCGACACCTTGATCCCGCCGATGGCGGCGTGATTGCCTGGTGCCTCGGTGAGAATCGCCAAAATGGGCTCGCCGGCAAGCTCCTTCAGGGGGATATTCCAAGGACCCAGCTTGGCGATTTTAGGCTTCTGTTCCCTGCTGGCCGGCGCATCGATGCGGGCATAGACCGGCGCGCCAAATTCCTCTTCCAGCGCGCCATAAAGTTCCCCGGGATCGCGCCCGGTTGTGGCGGCGATCTCCGCCGACAGCAGGGAAGGAACAATCCCGTCCTTGTCCGTAGTCCACGTCGTTCCATCGCTCCGGCAGAAACTCGCTCCGGCACTTTCCTCGCCGACAAAACCCAGCTGGCCCGCAAGCAGACCCTCCACAAACCATTTGAAGCCGACCGGAACCTCATAAAGCCTGCGCCCAAGCCGGCCGGCCACGCGGTCGATCATCGCGCTGCTGACCACGGTCTTGCCAATGCCAGCGGCATGGGGCCAGCGCGGGCGATGGTCGAAGAGATAGGCGATCATCGCACACAGATAATGATTGGCTGCCAACAGGCCGCGGCTGCGGGTGACGATACCGTGGCGGTCATGATCGGTATCGCAGGCAAAGACGATGTCAAAGCGATCCTTAAGGCCGATCAGGCCATGCATGGCATAGGGCGAGGACGGATCCATGCGGATCTGCCCGTCCCAGTCCACACTCATGAAGGCGAAGGTGGGATCAACTGTGGTGTTCAGAACCTCAAGCGCAAGCCCGTAGTCCTCGGCAATCCGACCCCAATAATGGACGCCGG
Organism: Pseudomonadota bacterium; assembly: GCA_021817355.1. Next base: position 3,108 of record JAKAVI010000026.1, read on the forward strand.
CACCGCCCAGAGGATCGACCGCAAGCTTGAGGCCGCAGTCCCTGATCGCGTCCATCTCGAGGACATTGGCGAGATCTCCAACATAGCTGCCCTGAAAATCATAACGCCCGACCAAGGCTGTGCGCAGCGCCTGCGCATAGCTAATGCGCCGGACCTCGCGCAGACCATTTGCAAGATAGAGATTGGCGCGCGTTTCGATGACGCGCGTCACCTCCGTGTCAGCCGGCCCTCCACTGGGCGGATTATATTTGAACCCCCCATCATCAGGAGGGTTGTGCGAGGGGGTGATCACGATGCCATCGGCCAGGGCATCCTGATGGCGGCGATTGTGTAGGAGGATGGCATGGGAGAGCGCCGGGGTTGGGGTATAAGCATCTCCCTCGGCCAGGCGCACCATGACCTCATTGGCGGCCAGAACCTCCACCGCACTTTGCGCTGCCGGCACCGAGAGGGCATGGGTGTCGATACCCAGAAACAGCGGTCCGGCAATGCCGCGGCTTTTGCGGTAATCGCAAATGCCATGGGTAATGGCCCAGATATGCCACTCATTGAAAGTCGTGCGCAGCGAGGAGCCGCGGTCACCCGAGGTGCCGAAGGCCACCTTCTGCTCCGGGACGGCA
>JAKAVI010000426.1 GCA_021817355.1 Pseudomonadota bacterium
GGTGTCGCCTTGCACGGACGCTATCGTGGGCAACGGCAAAAATGGCTGGCGCTGCGCTTTACCGGCGACGACAGCGACATCAATGTGGCCACGGAGGTGCCGGAATTCGCGGAGTGGAAATGGCTGGCGATGGAAGCGCTGCCGCGGCTCATCGTCCCGTTCAAGCGTGACACCTATAATCAGGTGATCGCGCAATTCCGGGATCTTGCTTTCGCCCAGCCATGAGCGCTGCCAAACCGCCGATTGTCATGATTCACGGCGCCTTCTGTGGTGGCTGGGTGTTTGAGGGCTGGGCTGGGCGCTTCCGCGATGCCGGCTACGCGGTGCTGACCCCGGATCTGCGCCACCATGGGGCCAGCGCTGATCCTGCCGCTCTCGGACGTCTCGGTGTCCTCGATTATGCCGAGGATCTTGGCCGGCTGATCGACGGTCTTTCAGATCTGCCGGTGATCGTTGGCCACTCGATGGGCGGGCTGCTGGCGCAGATGCTGGCGGCCCGCGGCAAGGCCCGGGCTCTTGTCCTGCTTGCACCGTCGGCGCCCTGGGGCGTGTGGCCATCGAGCCTGTTCGAGCTTCTGAGTGCACAGGCGCTGTTTCTGGCTGGTGACTTCTGGCGCCGGCCGCTGCGACCGGACCGCTGGCTGGCGGCCTGTGGACTGGACAGTCTTGCTCCTGACCTGCGGGCGGCCACGCTGTCGCGTCTGGTTTCTGAATCCGGTCTTGCCATGTTCGAAATTCTGCATTGGCCATTCGATCTGTCGCGGGCGACCTCTGTCGATCCGCGTCACGTCGCCTGTCCGATCCTGTGTGTGGCGGGCGGGCAGGATCCGATCACGCCGGCTGCTACCGTGCGGCGCATCGCGCGGCGCTATCGTGGACGGGCACAGTATCGCGAGCTCAAGGGCGCGTCCCATTGGCTGATCCTGGAACCGGGCTGGGAAAAGCTGGCAGCGCAGACCCTGTTCTGGCTGAGCCGGCTTCATGCTGACGCCGAGGCGGCGCAGCCAGACGGACGTGCGGCTTAGGACAGTTCGCTCTGTGCCGGCAGCGACAACACTTCCTTGACCTTGGCGGCGAGCTGCTTGAGGCCGAACGGTTTGGGCAGGAAGTGAAGATTGGCCGCGTTCTCTTCATTGCGGCGGAAGGCTTCTTCCGCGTAGCCCGACATGAAGATAACGCGGATATCGGGTTTGAGACGTTTGACGGTGCGCACCAAAGTCGGTCCATCCATATTGGGCATCACCACATCGGTGATGAGCAGATGGATGACGCCAGCACGCTTCCTGACAATTTCCAGGGCTTCTTCGCCGCCCATGGCCTCCAGCACCTCATAGCCGCGCATGCGCAAGGCGCGGGCGGCAAAACTGCGCACCGCATCTTCGTCCTCGACGAGCAGAATGGTATCGGCGCCGGTGACGTCGGCGGGAACGGCGGCAGCGGGGGCCGGGGCCTGGGCTTCGCCGGTAAAGCGCGGCAGGAAGATCCGAAAACAGGTTCCCTTGCCAAGCTCGGAGGTAACCGAGATAAACCCGCCGGTCTGCTTGACGATGCCATAGACTGTGGCAAGTCCAAGGCCGGTTCCCTGTCCGGTCGGCTTGGTGGTGAAGAACGGGTCAAAGATCTTGCCCAGATGTTCGGGCGTGATACCGGTGCCGGTATCGGCGACATCGATGCGCACATATTCGCCGATGGGCATGACCCCGGTACCCATCGCCACCGCCTTGGTAACGGTCTCATTGCAGGTGCGGATGGTCACCGTACCGCCCTTGGGCATGGCATCACGGGCGTTGACGACGAGATTGATGATCGCGTTGGAGATCTGGGTTTCGTCGGCATGAACACTCCACAGCTCGGCGCCGTGCTCGAGCTTCAGTTCAATGCCTTCGCGCAGCAGGCGACGCAGCATGACAGCCACTTCGCCGAGCACGTCCCGCAAGGACAGCAGTTTGGGCTGCAGTGTCTGTTTGCGCGAGAAGGCCAGAAGCTGGCTGACGAGGGCTGCAGCGCGCAATGCGTTCTGATGGATTTCGTTGATCTCGTTGAACGAGGGATCCCCGGCGCTGTGACGCATCATCAAGAGTTCGGAACTGCCAATGATGACGGTCAGATGGTTGTTGAAGTCATGGGCGACGCCGCCGGCGAGCTGGCCGACAGCTTCCATCTTCTGACTTTGCGCAAAGCGCAGCTCGAGGGCCTTTTGTTGCGAAATATCGATCAGGTAAAGTGTGACCTGGCCCTCATCCTGGCGGCAGGCAAAGAGTTCGCCCATGCGCTCGTGCTGTCCGGCTACGCGAATTTCGGTTGGTGCAGGACGGGCGTCACCGGCCAGGGCTGCGGCGAAGAGGGCGCGTACTGCACCTTGGTCGGCGGGCTCGATCAGCGTCGCGAGGTCGCGGCCATCCACCGCGCTGGCAAAAAAGCTATGAAATGCTGCATTGCTGGTGCGAATGACGCCATCGGCACTGGCTTGTGCCATGCCGATCGGAGCATCGGCAAAGAGGCTCGCGGGAGGGCTTGGCGTTGGCGCCTCAACCGGCGCCGAGGTGCTGATGGCAGCCAGGCTCGGGGTGAACCACCAGGCGGTACGCCCGCCTTTGAGAGGACGCACGGCGGCCAGAAGCTGCAGGCCCGGAGCAAGTTCGAAGCTTTCTTCGCCACACTCGCCCTGGGCGGCCTTGCGGCTCAGGCGATAAAGCACGGCTGCTGAGGCGTCCTGGACGAGAGCCAGCTCAGGCGGAGCCGGCACGGCGTCCGGGGCGCAGCCGATCATCGTGCGATAGGCGCGGTTGCAATCGCCGACACTGCCATCGGCCGTGGTGATCGCCCAGGCGACATTGGCCCGTGCGGCCGCGGCGGCGATCTGATGGCTGCTGCCAGCGGCAAAGCGCTCCTCCGTCCACAACCGGAAGAGAAAAAAGCCCGCCAGCATCCCCACTGCGGTAGCCAGAGCAAGACCGGCCCAGCTTGCCGCATGTGGAGCGCCAACGCCAAGCGCGGCGGCCAGAAGTGCGACAAGCACGAGCACGAGGGCGAGATAACGCCATCCGCCGGGTGGCACGGGAAAATTGCCGAGAACGCGATTCGCCATCATGGTCTCAGCTTATCCGGTTTGGGCGCGAGGTGCTGCGGTTTCGTTCACGGACCAAGGCGGGGGTCGGCAATGGCCGCAAAGGCCAGGCGACGCGCCTCCTGCGGCCGGTCGTGCAGATGCGGCGGGCTCTGGCCAAAGATCATGGTGTGGCGGGTGTCGGGCTGGTAGGTGGGCCAGCCTGGCGTGCCGCTGCGGGCAAAAGCGGCCCAGGACCTCAGCAGCGCCGCGGACAGGGCGTCGGCGTTGGCGCCCTGACCGAAGAAGGCGCCCGGAAGACCGGTGCGATAGGCTCCGAAAAGAAAGCCCAGTTCGATGCCATGGCAGGCTCCCATGGCCCCACCCAGAAATCTCGAGCTCCAGTCGCAGCGATAGGCAAAGCTCGGGGCGTGACGGCTCTGGGCCTCCAGAAGGCGTCGGCAGGGTTCGGCAAACACCTTGTCGGTCATGAAGGCGTTGAACTGCTCGAAGGCTGACGGGCCTTCATAGGCGGCCAGCAAGTCAGGTGCCGCATCTTTGCCAAAGCGCATCACGCGCGCGCGAAAATCCTCCTTGCGCATCAGCCGCAGCCTCGGATTGACACCGGTAAAGAGTTTCCATTCGTCGCGATTGGTGCCGGCATCCCCCT
>JAKAVI010000456.1 GCA_021817355.1 Pseudomonadota bacterium
AGTGGCGTCATGCTCCAGAAGATCGGTTTCAAACGCGGCTATCTGCTGCAAGCGTAGCGACCACTGCTGATCCCACGGGCGGGGCAGTCCCAGTGCCTCGTTCCATGCCGGAAGCTGAATGGCACGGGCCCGTGCCTCCTTCGAGAGTGTGACGCCAAGCATGCCGAAAAGAATCCGGTAAACGTTATTTTCCGGCTGCTGCTCGGTCAGGTTGAGCGAGTTGACCTGCACGCCGTAACGGAAACGACGCAATCTCTGATCTTCAACCTCAAAGCGCGTGCGGGTCATCTCGTCCCACAAAGCCGACATCGCTCGCAGCTTGCAGATCTCGGTGATGAACCTCACTCCGGAATTGACGAAGAAGGAGATGCGCCCCACCGCTTCCAGAAAACCAGCCTCGTCAAGCTGTCCGGCACATTTCAGCCGATCGAGCACCGCGATCGCCGCTGAGAGTGCGAACGCGGCTTCCTCAACGGGTTCTGCGCCGGCTTCCTGCAGGTGATAGGAACACAGATTGATCGGGTTCCACTTCGGTAGCTCAACTGTGGTAAAGGCGATCACATCGCTGGTGAGCCGCAGCGCCGCGTCAGGTGGAAAGATATACGTACCGCGTGCCAGATACTCCTTGATGATATCGTTTTGCGTCGTCCCTGCCAGTGTCTGCCGCGGTGCGCCCTGCTCGTCGGCAACTGCGATGTAGAGTGCCAAAAGCCAGGCAGCAGGCGCGTTGATCGTCATCGACGTGTTCATGCGAGCCAGGGGAATGCCATCAAACAGCGTGCGCATGTCGCCCAGATGGCAAATGGGAACCCCCACTTTTCCCACCTCGCCCGCCGCCAGAGCATGATCACTGTCATAACCGGTCTGGGTGGGCAGATCGAAAGCTACCGAAAGCCCGGTCTGCCCCTTGGCAAGATTGGCGCGATAAAGCGCATTGGAAGCCGCTGCACTCGAATGACCGGCATAGGTGCGGAAGATCCAGGGCTTATCGCGCATCAAAACTCGCTTCGCGCCTTCAAGGCCGCGCCGGGGGTTGCGCTGCACCATCGCGCGCCTAAGCCTCGGCGCGCAAGCCATCAAAGGCTAGAGCCCGCTCGTGACGTGGCCAGCCAACACCGATGCTGTCGCGCGGACCCAAAAGCGCTTGCTGCCGGCCGCGGCCCCTTCGGACCCGCCGAAGCGCCGGCTTTGGACGCAATGTTCCCGACCTGTTCGGTTGCAACGCAAAAAATCTTGCCACGGCGCTCGCCAGAGAACAATCCTGAGCACCCAACCTGCCGCGTCATGCGGCGCGGATCAGGACGGTTCAGCCATGGCTCTGACGCAGACGAGCACCCAACCCGCCGTTTACAAGGATCTCTACGAGATTGGCGAAATTCCGCCGCTCGGTCATGTCCCTCCGACCATGTATGCCTGGACCATCCGAAAGGAGCGCCATGGACCGCCGGAAAGCTCGATGCGTCTTGAAATCGTTCCCACCTGGGATCTCGATTCGCATGACGTGCTCATTTTCGTGATGGCGGCCGGCGTCAATTATAACGGCGTATGGGCGGCGCTAGGAACGCCCGTCTCACCCATCGATGGCCACAAATGGCCGTTTCATGTTGCCGGCTCCGATGCGTCGGGTGTGGTCTGGGCCGTGGGGTCCAAGGTCACCCGCTGGAAAGTCGGTGACGAGGTGGTCGTCCATTGCAATCAGGATGATGGCGACGACGAAGAATGCAATGGTGGTGATCCGATGTTCTCGCCCAGTCAGCGCATCTGGGGCTATGAGACGCCTGATGGCAGTTTTGCCCAGTTTGCGCGCGTGCAGGATCGCCAGCTCATGGAACGGCCCCGCCACCTCAGCTGGGAGGAAGCCGCCTGCTACACCCTGACCCTTGCGACCACCTACCGTATGTTCTTCGGCCATCGGCCACATATCCTGCGACCCGGCCATAACGTGCTTGTCTGGGGCGCAAGCGGCGGGCTTGGCAGCTTTGCGGTGCAGCTCTGCGCCGTCTCGGGCGCCAATGCCATTGGCGTGATCTCCGATGAATCCAAACGTGAGTTCGTGCTCAGCCTGGGTGCAAAAGGGGTCCTCAACCGCAAGGACTTCCAGTGCTGGGGTGCGATGCCTCAGGTCGGCACACCCGATTATGACCGCTGGCTCAAGGAGGCGCGCAATTTTGGCAAGACCATCTGGTCCATCACCGGCAAGGGCAATGATGTCGACATGGTGTTCGAGCATCCGGGTGAGGCGACCTTTCCGGTGTCCTGCCTGGTGGTAAAACGCGGCGGTATGGTCGTCTTTTGTGCCGGGACGAGCGGTTACAATATCACCTTCGATGCGCGCTATGTCTGGATGCGGCAGAAGCGCATCCAGGGCAGTCATTTTGCCAATCTCTATCAGGCAAGCCAGGCCAATCGGCTGATGCTGGAGCGTCGCCTTGATCCATGCATGAGTGAGGTCTTTGCCTGGGCGGACATTCCCCGCGCCCACACCAAGATGTGGAAGAACGAACATCTGCCTGGAAACATGGCTGTGCTGGTCAATGCGCAGAAGCCGGGCCTTAGAACCTATGAGGATGTGATCGAACTGAGCCGCAGCTGAGGCATGGGAACCCCATCCAACATGACCGCCGCCTCTTGCCTCCCGAACCCAGGTCGTGGCCGTGCAAGGAGACGGCCAACCAAAGACAATTGGGCGCGCTCCCGAGCAAAAAGCCCTACCTCGCCGGCCGCGAAACCGCCATGAAAGCCCACCAGGATCTTGCCCTCAAGGCTCTTATCATCATCGCCGGCTGGACTTTGATGGCAGCAGCCTGGACGCCGCCCACCGTTGCCATGCAACTGGTCGAACATGCTCCGGTTGGGCCGGCCAGCTTTATCGCGATTTTCCTTTATGTTCTTGTCAGCTTTGTTCCCTGGATGGCTCTGACACCACTTCTGCTTGGGCTCAGCCAGAAATTCGCGATCACCGACCAGGCGATCCTCTGGCCTCTGCTGGTGCTATCAACCATTGGCATCATCGTAACCCCGTTCGCTGTGACCACGGGTTATGGGCTGAATGCGCTCATTTCAGGCGAATTTTCCCGCCACGACCTGCGGCACCTGGCGGGGGCCGCCTATATCACCTCTTTCTACAGCCTGCCCTTCTACATCGCGGTGACAGCGATCGGGCAGGCCATGGCCTATTTCGAGCGTGCCCGCATGCGCGAACGTCATCTTGCCCGCGCCGAGCTCAGAGCCCTGCAGGCGCAGATCCAGCCGCATTTTCTCTTCAACACCCTTAATGCCATTTCAGCGGTCGGCTATCGCGATGCCGCGCGCGCAGATGCTGCCATTGCCCAGTTGAGCGAACTTCTGCGGACCGCACTGACCGAACGACCCCAGAAAATTCCGCTCAAGGACGAACTGGCATTTGTTCAGGATTATCTTGATCTTTACCAGCTCCTGATGCCCGAAAGGCTCTGCGTATCGATCGAAATCGCACCGGAGGCCTGGCAGGCCGTCATCCCCTCGCTACTCCTGCAGCCCCTTGTGGAAAATGCCATTCTGCATGGTATTGCACGCCGGCGTGAGGGCGGGCTTGTGCGCATCGTTGCGCAGGCAAGGGACGGTGAACTCCTACTCGTCATCAGTAACGATGTGCCCGAGGATCGCGACAGCGGGCGCGGTACAGGCCTTGGTCTTGCCAATGTGCGCGAACGGATCAAGGCACTTTACGGTTCAGACCAGCGGCTTCACTTCGATGCGGGTCCGCCGGCGCGCACGAGCCTGCACCTTCCCCTCAAACATGGGCCTGAGGGGTCATGATCCGGGCGGCGATTATCGATGATGTCCGCCTGGCGCGCGAACGTGTACGGCTCTACCTGCACAGAGAGCTGGATATCGCCATTGTCGGCGAGGCCGCAGACGGCGCCAATGCGCTTGCGCTTCTTGAGGCCCAGAAGCCGGATCTTGTCTTTCTCGACATCGCGCTTCCGGACATCGATGGCGTTGAACTTATGGCGCGACTGCCCGAAGGTGAAAGACCCAGTGTCATCTATCTGACCGCCCATGAGAATCGTGCCGTTGACGCCTTCGATCTGGCGGCGGTCGATTATCTGCTCAAGCCCTTCAGCCGCGAACGCTTCGCGCGGGCACTTGGGCGGGCCCGCAGGAACCTCTCCATGACGTCTGCGGCTCCCACCTCCGGTCACCTCGCGGTCAAGGACGGTGCGCGGGTCGATCTTGTCCCTGTCGCAACGATCGACTACATCGATGCGGCCGGACACTATCTGTGTCTGCATGTGGGAATCCATGTGCACCTGCTGCGCATGAGCCTGACGGATCTGCACTCCCAGCTTGATCCCAAGTGCTTTGTTCGGGTCCATCGCTCGGCAATCGTACAACTGGACCGGATTGTAGCGATCCAGAACCTGCGCAATGGCGATGGCGAACTCACGCTCAGGGACGGTGCCCGGCTGAACCTCAGCCGCACCTATGCCGATGACCTGCGCCGGCGTCTGGGCCTTGCGGCAGGCTGAGCTGCACCGCTCATGCCGGCCCGCGCACGGCTCATGCCATTTGCCGCGAGCACGCATTGTCCGCGCCAAGGATGACTTTCAAATAGCTGCAGTGAGCGCGGGCAGCTTCACGCGAAGCAAGGGGTGCCTGGGCCAATGCTGACAGGAGGCTTGCGTGACGACGCCGTTGCCGGAAGAGACCCCTACCGTCCCCCCTTCTAAGAGGTCCGGCCCCGCCCAATGGCCGGCGCGCACGCTTGGCGGCCTCGGCCTTGTGCTTGTGGCCACCCTTGCGCCAATCGGACGCCTCAGCCAGGAGCTGTTTCAGGGCGTGCTTGGTCCGCATTACGGCAGCGAGGTCCTCTGGTGGATGCTCACCCTCGGCCTCTTTGCTTATGTGCGGCTGGTGGAGCGGCGCAGCTGGTCATCAATCGGCTTTTGCCGGCCCACGCGGATGGATATCGCTCTGGCGGTTTTGACCGCGATACTGATGCTGGCTGGCACCATGGTCATCTACAACGTCATCTTTCCGGCCTTCAATCTGGCCATCAACATGAAGCACGTCCAGGCGCTGATGCGGACCTCGTTTACCTATCGCCTCGTTCTTGTCGTGCGTGCCGCGGTGGCAGAGGAAACCCTCTTCCGCGGCTATCCGATCGAGCGTCTGCTGGAATGCCGTGTGGGTCGGGGTCTCGCCGCGTTCATACCCTGGGCAGCCTTTACCTATGCCCATCTGGCCTCTTGGGGGGCGGCACAACTGATTGTTGCCGGCTATGGAGGTCTCCTTCTCGCAATTCTCTATCTGTGGCGGCGCAACCTCTGGGCTAACATGCTGGCCCATTTCATCGCCGACGGTGCAGGCTTCCTCACCTGAAGGACGCGCGAGCAGACGCAAAGTCTCAGCTGCGCCTTGGCTTTGTGTCTGCGCCAGGTCATCCCGCCGTAGCGGGGAGCCCTTTGCGCCATCTCATTCCCCAGATGCCCAAGCGATGATCGGGACCTGAGGCTTGGATCTGCCATCCAGTTCCTGTGCCTGATGCGGTCGGTCCCAGCATCCGTCCCCTGCAGGACCAGCGCGGTCACGCCGCGCAGCGGCCGCTGCGCCCATTGGCCTGATGCAAATGAATTGCGCTCTGCTAGAGTCGTTGGTGACGAAATACGGACCTCGACCATGGCCCTGAGCAATCCCCTGCTGCCCCATTTGCCCGCGCGCTGCGAGGAGGCGCTCTTTGCTGCCGAAGGCCTCTTTGCCGCGGCACGCCAAACCTTGCGCACGCGCCTTGGGGCCTCCGGCAGGATCGATACCCGTACGCTAGACCAGCACCAGCGTGCCGCCCATGGGCTCTCCTGGTTCGCGACCTATGTCGAGGCGTTGCGGCAGATGGCACGCTGGGCCCGTGCGCTCGAGCACGAACGGCGGTTGGGGACGATCGAGCAACTCATCCTGCAGGCAGCCTTCGGCGAGTATCTCGCCCAGCTTGCCGGTGGCATTGCCATGAGCCAGAGCGAGATCATCCGACCGTCTGATCTCGGACTCACCACTGAGGAGACGGCCGGATTTGTCCAGTCCGAGGCTGTGGGTGAACTCATTGCCACGGGCAGCAGCACTGAGCTGCGCGCGGCCATTGCTGACTACCTCGCCCGCCATCGTGGGGCGATCTTCTTCGGCGACCCCGGACTTGATGACACCATGGCTATCGTGCGTGAACAGTTCTTTCGCTTTGCCCAGGACAAGATCCTGCCTCATGCCCATGGCTGGCACCTCAAGGATGAGCTGATTCCGCTTGCGGTGATCGAGGAGATGGCAGGCCTTGGCGTCTTCGGACTGACCATTCCGGAAAACTATGGTGGTGCAGGCCTTTCCAAGCTTGCGATGTGTGTCGTCTCCGAAGAACTGTCGCGCGGCTATATCGGCGTTGGCAGTCTTGGTACCCGTTCGGAAATTGCTGCGGAGCTGATCCTCGGCGGCGGTACCGAGGCACAGCGCAGGTACTTTCTGCCGCGAATCGCCTCGGGCGAAATTCTGCCAACTGCGGTCTTTACCGAACCCAATACCGGCTCGGATCTGGGGGCATTGCGGACCCGAGCCGTGCGCGAGGGCGATCTTTACCGGATCTACGGTAACAAGACCTGGATCACCCATGCTGCGCGGGCCGATGTCATGACCCTTCTGGTGCGCACGGATCCCTCCACCAGCGATTATCGTGGGCTTTCGATGCTGCTTGCGCAAAAGCCCCGGGGAAGCGCCGGCGAGCCGTTTCCTGCTCCTGGACTGAGCGGTGGCGAGATCAAGGTACTAGGTTATCGCGGCATGAAGGAATTCGAAATCGGCTTTGACGGTTTTGTCGTTCCGGTTGCCAACCTTTTGGGCAGAGAGGAAGGACAGGGCTTCAAGCAGCTGATGCAGACATTCGAATCGGCACGCATACAGACCGCAGCGCGGGCGGTGGGCGTGGCCATGTGTGCGCTCGATCTCGGCCTCGCCTATGCGCTCGATCGCCAGCAGTTCGGCACGGCAATCTTCAATTTTCCGCGGGTCCGCGACAAGCTCGTGATGATGGCGGTCGAGATCATGGTTGGCCGCCAGATGACCTATTTCGCGGCTCGTGAAAAGGATGAGGGCCGGCGCTGCGATCTGGAAGCGGGCATGGCCAAGCTTCTGGCGGCCCGCATCGCCTGGGCAGCAGCCGATGGTGCGCTGCAAATTCATGGCGGCAATGGCTTTGCACTCGAATATCCCATCAGCCGCGTGCTCTGTGATGCGCGTATTCTCAATATTTTCGAGGGTGCTGGCGAAATCCAGGCCCAGGTCATCGCCCGCCGTCTTCTGGATGCAGGAGTAAACTGATGTCGCAGGTGCTTGAGCGGCTGTTTGCCGAGCTTGAAAGGCGCAAGGCGTCGGATCCGAAATCCTCCTATACCGCGCAATTGCTCCAGTCAGGCAGACTGAGAATTGCCAAGAAACTTGGTGAGGAAGCCATTGAAACAGTGCTCGCAGCCGTGGGCGAGGACAAGGCTGCCGTGATTTCTGAATCGGCTGACCTTCTCTACCATCTTCTGGTTCTGTGGCTAGCTTGCGACGTTGCGCCTGCGGAGGTCTATGCTGCGCTTGAGGCGCGGTCCGGACAGTCGGGCCTCGCGGAGAAGGCCGCACGCACGGGGCAGCCTTAAATTTCCTTTTCCTCGTCGGCCATGGTGCGTACCAGTTCGACCACACGCCGGCGCAACTTCGTCGATCTGATCTGCGTGAAGGCCATCGCCAGCTGCAGGCCTTCGGAGCTTGAGAGAAATTCAGCAACCGGAGGGCTCACCAGCGATGTCGAACTGTTTATATGCGTCTCTGCACCCTCATAAAAATAATCGATCGGTACGCCCAGAATCTGTGCGATCTGATAGAGACGGCCGGCACCTATGCGGTTAGTGCCTTTTTCATATTTCTGTACCTGCTGAAACGTCAGACCGAGAAGTTCGCCCAGCCGCTCCTGACTCATGCCCAAAAGCATGCGCCGCACGCGGACGCGATTGCCAACCTGGGAGTCAACGGTACTGGGTTTTTTTTGGGGCACGAGGGATACCGTTCCAATCTTGGAACTTAGGCACATTTCCGCCCTAACGGGAAGGGGTCTTACGGTTGTGGTGGCGCTGAAGGGCTTGTGTCAAAACCGCCAGCACCGCGCAGCTGAGCAGGAGCACAAAAAACAGCGTATCGCCGAAGCGGGCGTAAATCGTAGGTTGCAGCGCGACCGGAAGCGGGCCGTCGACCACACCCAATTTTCCCGAGCCGAGCCGTCCGGTGATCCGCCCCAAGGGATCAATAATGGCAGAGATTCCGGTGTTAGCGGCCCGGGCTATCGGCAGTCCTTCTTCAATGGCGCGCGCGCGCGCGATCAGAAGGTGTTGCACGGGGCCCGACGATCCGGGGGGGCCAAACCAGGAATCGTCGGTTACGTTAACGAACCAGGCCGGCCGAACTGCCCCTACCACCGCATTAGGAAAAATTACCTCATAACAGATCAGTGGTCCCACCGGCGGCGCGCCAGGGATGTAATAGGTGCGAGGTCCCCGGCCAGGCGTGAAATTCGACGGCGCATCCACAAGCTGGGTCAATCCGATCGCCGACAGAATTTTGCGCAAAGGCAGATATTCGCCGAAGGGTACGAGGTGCGCCTTGTCATAGACCCCGATCAGCTGGCCACGGTGGGCGAAGATCAGGACGCTGTTGTAGAAGCGATAGCCCTTGTTAAGCGACGCGGTAACGCGCACCGCTCCGGTCATTAGCACGCGGCCATGGGTGGTAAGCGCTGCGACCTGCGCCAGTGCGAAGGGGCTGCGCAACAGCAAAAAGGGTGGGGCCGCCTCAGGCCAGATGATGAGGGTGGGGGCGGTGCGCGCAGGGCGGCGCGACAGATCGATCAGCCGTTGCCAGTTGCGCTGCTGATATTGAGGGAGATATTTCTGGTTCTGTGGGACATCTGGCTGCACCAGTCGCAGTTCGACATGGGGCACCTCGCGGATCTGGGTCAGATCAAGACGTGCGCGGCCAAAGAGCCAGAGCAGGGCAAAGATGCCCAGAAGAGCCAGGGGAAAGACCATACCGCGCCGGGAGCGATCGCCCAGTAACGCCAAGGATGCACCAAAGAGCACGGTCAGAAGTGACAGGCCATAGGCCCCGAGGGCGCAAAGGCTCTGCAGGATGCTAAGCGAAGCACCCCAGCCATAAGCCGGCAGATTCCAGGGAAAGCCAGTCAGAATGTGCCCGCGCAGATAGAAGGCGATGGAAAAAAACAGGGTGAAGACGAATATCCGGCTCCAGTGACGGCGCCAGAACGGGATGCAGGCCGCTGCAGCCAGTCCAGGAAAGAGTGCAAGACCCGCCGGCAGCAGAGTGACGACGAAAGGAATTTGCCAGGCATGCTGGCTCGGATCGACCAAAAAGGCGTAGGCAATCCAGTAAAGACCGCCCATGAACTGACCGAAGCCGAAGCTGAAACCCGCAAGGAAAGCTCCGCGAAGCGGCCGTGGCCGCTCGCGTGCGCCGTCGATCAGGAGCACGACGACCGCATATCCCACGAGCAGGACGACAAAAATCTTGTAAGGCGGAAACGCGGCCGAAGACACGAGCCCGACGAGATAGGCAACAAGGAACTTCCGCCAGCTTGTTTGCGCGCGCAGGAAATCCGCCACGCGGACCAGAAGGCCTGCGGCGTCCGTGTGGTCAGCTTCGTCTGTCTGCATGGGTTACGGGCTCTTCGCTGCTGTCGCCCGCGTGACCGGGCGCAGCCTGAGGCGTTTGATGCGCCGTGGATCTGCCTCGAGCACTTCGAACTCGTAATCGGGAGGATAGGGCACGATTTCCCCGCGCTGGGCCACGCGGCCCAGGCGCGACATGACGAGACCTCCCAGTGTATTGACGTCCTCCGTCAGATCCAGAGGTGACAGGGCAATGCCGGTCTGATCCCGGAAGTCTTCGAGATCAAAACGCGCATCCACGTCATAGCCACCATCGGGAAGCTGTCTAAGCTGGGGGGTGTCATCGATGTCATGCTCGTCGTCGATGTCGCCGACAATTTCTTCCACCAGATCCTCAATCGAGACCAGCCCGTCGGTGCCACCATATTCGTCGATGACCAACGCCAGGTGCATGTGGCTTGACTGCATCTTGAGCAGCAGTTCATGAGCAGACATCGACGGCGGCACAAAGAGCAAATCCCGCTTGATTCGGCTGACCGCAAGCTCTGGCCAGCGCATGCTGCCGTCAGCCTGCGGTTCGAGCAGCGAAAGCACATCCTTGATGTGAATAAGACCCACCGGATCATCGAGGGTCTCGCGGTAGAGCGGCAGACGCGAATGCTGGGCTTCACGAAATGCTGCCAGTAGCTCGTTCAGTGTGACGCTTTCGTCGACGGCCACGATATCAGCCCGTGGCACCATCACGTCATCGACGCGCAGCTCACCGAATTTAAGCAGGTTGGCCAGCATCTGCCGCTCCTGCGGCGACAGCGCATCACCATCGCGTCCAACCTGTTCTATTGCCTGCTCCAGGCTTTCACGGATGGTTTTTCCGGTGCTGTCGCCGCGCAAGAGCTGCGCGAGGCGGCGCAGCAACGATCCCCTGCTGGGCTCCGAGGACGGCAAAGGACTGGTATCATCGTCCGTCATCAGTTCAGGACGCCTGGTCATAAGGGGCAGGTACACCCAGGTCCTGCAAAATCACGATTTCCTCTGCTTCCATGTGGGCGGCCTCGCGATCGTTTTCATGATCATAGCCCAGAAGATGCAAGGTGCCGTGCACCGCAAGATGCAGGACATGATGGGTGAAGCTCTTGTCTGCCGCCGCCGCCTCTTCTGCGGCGACATCATAGGCAATGGCGATGTCGCCGAGATAATCCTCAAGGCCTGGTCCCGGGGCAAAGGAAAGCACATTGGTGGGCTTGTCCTTGCCGCGAAAATCGCGATTGAGCTGGCGCAGCGCGGCCGCGTCGGTGAGCAGCACCGTCACCGCGCCATGCCGGTTCTGCCTTGCGAGGACGGTGCCGATGGCCCTGCGGATCGCGGCGGAAAGCCGGGCCTTGCGCCAGCGCGGGTCATTGATCGCGATGACGACCGATGCGCTCATGGCTGGGATTTGCCGCCCTTTGCGCCTTGTTCATAGGCGCGCACGATGCGCGTGACCAAGGGGTGGCGCACGACATCGCGGTCAGAAAAATGTGCAATGGCCACGCCTTCGACATCGTTCAGACGCCGCAAGGCTTCCTCAAGTCCCTCCGCGCGTCCGCTCGGAAGATCGCTCTGGGTGGTGTCGCCACACACCACCATGCGTGAATCCTCACCCAAGCGGGTCAGGAACATGCGCATCTGGGCGCTCGAGCAGTTTTGGGCCTCATCCAGAATGACGAAGGCCTGCCTCAAGGTCCGTCCGCGCATGAACGCAAGTGGAGCCACCTCGATGGTACCTTGTTCCATGAGCCGGGTGACCTGCTCGCCAATGACATCGAACAGCGCATCGTAAAGCGGCCGCAGATAAGGATCTATCTTCTCGCGCAAATCACCAGGGAGAAAGCCAAGCCGCTCGCCGGCTTCCAGCGCCGGGCGCGACAGGATCAGCCGCTCGATACGCCGCTCATAGAGCAGATGCGCGCCAAAGGCGGCAGCCAGAAAGGTCTTTCCGGTGCCGGCCGGGCCAACCCCGAACACCAGAGGATGCGTCCGCATCAGATCAAGGTAGGCCGACTGGGCCGGGGAGCGGGTGCGCGTGATGCGGCCCGCCGCAGTTCGGATCTGGGGCACTCCAACTTCCTGGGCTGGCAGATCAGGATGGGCATGGCTGGCAAAGCGTATTTCCGCATCGACCTCAGGAAGGCCGATATCCTCACCACCTTCGAGCCGGGCATAGAGGGTACGCAGCACGGTCGCAGCCTGCTCGCGCAGATCTGGCTCGCCTTCGATCACCACGATGTTGCCGCGCATGTTGATGCGGACGCGCAGGCGCTGCTCGATGCGCACGAAGTGTCTGGCATGCCCACCGCAGAGCGCAGCCAGAAGACGATTGTCCGGGAATTCGAGCGTCACCTGCTCGCGTGCGATCTTGGCAGGTTTGGAACGCGGGGTCGTGGTCAATGGGTAACCCCGGTCACCGGCGTAGCGAGCAATTCGCCGCGCAATGAGTTGGGCAGGATCTCGCAAATGCGCACGTTGCGGATTTCTCCGATCAGGCTGGCCGCGCCATCAACATGGACCGGCTGCAGATAGGGACTGCGGCCAACGCCCTGCTGTGGCTTCTTGCCGGGTTTTTCGAACAGCACTGGAAAATTCTTGCCCAGGCAGGATGCATTGAAGGCGTCCTGCTGTTCTGAAAGCAGGCTTTGCAGCCGCTCCAGACGGATCTTCTTGACCTCTTCGGGAACCTGGCCAAAGGCGGCACTTGCCGGTGTACCTGGTCGTGGTGAATATTTGAACGAATAGGCCTGAGCGTAACCAACCTCGCGCACGATCGCCAGCGTCGCTTCAAAATCGGCGTCCTCTTCACCTGGAAAGCCCACGATGAAGTCCGAAGACAGCGCCAGATCAGCTCGCCGTGCGCGGATGCGCGCAATGAGTTCACGATATTCGGCCGCACTGTGCTTGCGATTCATGGCGCCCAATACACGATCGGATCCTGACTGCAGCGGAAGATGCAGATAGGGCATCAGCTGCGGGAGTTCGCCAAATGCCGCAATCAGGTCATCGCCCATATCCCGGGGATGGGAGGTGGTAAAGCGCAGGCGCGCAATGCCCTCAATATCCGCGAGGCGATAAAGCAGCCGGGCCAAGGACCAGCTCGAACCATCGGACCCCTTGCCGCAATAGGCATTGACGTTCTGGCCAAGCAAGGTGAGTTCGCGCACCCCGGAACGGGCCAGGCGCCGGGCCTCGTCAAGGATCTGCGCCACCGGGCGCGAGAACTCGGCGCCGCGTGTATAGGGTACCACGCAGAAGGTGCAGAACTTGTCGCATCCTTCCTGCACGGTGAGAAAGGCGGCCGGCCCCGGGGCGGCGCCATCATCAGGCAGGCTGTCGAATTTTTCCTCGGCAGGAAATTCTGTCTCCAGCACATGGCCGGCCCCGCGACTGATTTCAGCCAGCATCTGTGGCAGGCGATGATAGGACTGCGGCCCCACGACGACATCCACGGCAGGCTGGCGGGCGAGAATTTCCTCTCCCTCGGCTTGGGCCACGCAGCCTGCCACCGCGATCAGCATGGGCTGTCCCCGGGCGGCCCGGGCGAGCTTGAGCTGCCTGAGGCGGCCCAGTTCCGAATAGACCTTTTCGGCAGCTTTTTCACGGATGTGGCAGGTGTTCAGGATCACCATGTCCGCGTCTTCGGGTCCGCTGCCCGGGGCATAGCCGAGGGGAGCCAGAAGATCGGCCATCCTCGCCGAATCATAGACATTCATCTGGCAGCCATAGGTCTTGATGAAGAGTTTTTTCATGTTGGGTCCTTGCGCGCCGCCTTATATGGGCGATGCCACTGAAGGTGCAAATCCGCGCATGAGCTCAGGCCACGGCTTCGGTGAAGTCGGCTGCGGTCGCCTCATCACCGCTGGCACTTGTGGCGGGTACCTGAATGTGTCCGGACAGGGCCCGCGCCTGGCCCTGACGCACCAAGGTTTCGGCGACGCTGCACAGCGCCTTGCGCCCGCCGAGCTGGTCGATGGTCATGGGCTTGTGGAATTCGACGATCACCTCAATGGGGCCGGTTCTGAAGGCTTCCCAGAGATGGGGGACGAGTTCCATGTCGCCATACCAGGCAAAAAATGGCCTGAGATCGCGGCCCATCGGCAGGCCGTGGACCCCGACATAGGAGACCGAAACGGGCTGCACAGGTACATAAATTGGCCGGTCGGTGACTGGATCGCGGCCGATTTCCGCATCGGCCGCGCCCATCAGCGCGCTCTTGAATGGCAGTACGCGATTGCCGTCGCTTGAGGTACCTTCCGGAAACAGCACCAGCGCATCGCCCTCGATCAGCCTCTGGCGAATCTGGTCACGGGCCTCAGCAGTCTGCGAGCGGCGCACGCGATCGACGAATACGGTTTCCTGAAGCCGGGCGAGCAGCGAGAAGAAAGGCCAGGTCCTCACCTCCGATTTGGCGACGAAGGAAATCCGGGCGGCCGCCGACAGGGTCAGGATATCGAGCCAGGAGCTGTGATTGGCGACCATCAAAACTCCGCGGCCCTGTACTGCGGTGCCGATGACGCGCACGCGAATGCCAAACAGCCGGCACAAAAAGCGGTGATAGCGCTGGGGGAAGGATTTGCGCCGAGGACGCCTGAACTTCAGTGCCGTGCCTTGCCACGGAATGAGGATTAGCGTGACCAGCACGAAGATCGAAAGCAATATGGTTGCACGTAACGATTGCATGGGGCTTCTCAGGCCTTGCCGCCTGAGCCGTTTTTACTGCCGACGCTGCGACCTGTTCCCGCCTTGGGAACA
Source organism: Pseudomonadota bacterium (assembly GCA_021817355.1). The sequence continues at coordinate 14,463 of JAKAVI010000456.1, forward strand.
CCATAAAGCTCTAGTCTGTGATCTACCAATTCGAAGCCGAGCTCTTCGGCCACCCTGCGCTGCAGGGCTTCAATTTCCTCGTTGCGGAACTCGACTACCCGTCCGGACTGGATATCGATGAGATGATCGTGATGAGATTCGGCGATTTCCTCATAACGGGAACGGCCATCGCGAAAATCATGGCGTTCCAGAATGCCGGCATCCTCGAACAGCTTGACGGTGCGATAGACGGTGGCGATCGAGATGTGCGGATCAATGGCTGCGGCCCGCCGGTAAAGCTCTTCGGCATCGGGATGATCCAAAGCGTCAGACAATACACGCGCGATCACCCGTCGCTGCTCGGTCATGCGCAGGCCTTTTTCGATGCAAAGATTTTCGATGCGCGTCACAACCTGATCCTATGACTTGTGTTCTCGGTCCGGAATTTAGCCTGTTTCGCCGATGGGAGCGAGCGGCAGGGGCCGCTTCAAAATGAACGCATCTCCCTTTTCGCCTGGCTCGTAATAGGCCCGGCGCAAACCGGCCTTCTCAAAGCCAAGCCCGTCATAGAGCTGGCGGGCGGCAAAATTTGCGGCGGCCACCTCGAGGATGAGGGTTCGTCCGCCCCGGGCTGTGGCAAGGCGAGCGGCAGCACAAAGCAGCTCTCGCCCAAGGCCCTGGCGTCGCCACACAGGATGGACCGCAAGGGTCAGAATTTCTGCCTCGTCGGCTGCCATCCGGGCAAGGACAAATCCTCTGACCCCGCCCTGGTCGTCAGCCAGGAGGGCAAAGCTTCCGGGATTCGCCAGGAGTTGCCCCAAGCTTGGCCCTGACCAGTGTTCGGTAAAGCAAACATTGTGCAGCGACGCCAGAGGGGGCAAATCGGCCGTCCCGGCGATGCGGATCCTCATGGTCATGGTGTTTGGCCCGGCAGGCGCGCATCCGCGGGTCGCAGGTATAGCGGCTTTACCGGTTCAGCTGAGGGCTCCATCTGGCGCGCCAGCTCTGCCACGAAGCGCGCGTCGGGTGCGCAAACGGTGCTGAGACGTGCCCCGTTTGCCCTCCCCGCAAGTTCTGCCATGGCCCTTGGAGCCGCGGTTCCGCCGAGAGCAAAAGGTGTCTGAACTCGCCTGAGGAGTTCTAGGGCTGCGTTGAACTGCGTCAAACGGGGCTCGTCCAGGCTGTCCCCGAGCCCCCGGCCCTGAATATAGACTTCCTCGCGGCGGGCGTCGTGCAGGGCAACGGCGTGAGCAAGGCCGGTTTCCTTGCATGCGGCAAGGGTCATCGCCGCCAGTGAGCTCACCCCGATCAGGGGCCGCTCCAGCGCCAGGCGCAGTCCACGCATGAAGGCAAGTCCGACCCGCTGTCCGGTAAAGGTTCCTGGTCCGATGGTGACGGCGAGCCGTTCAACTGAGGCAAACTCCACCTCCGCCTCAGCCATCACGGCCTCAACCATGGGGGCGAGCAGCTCGGCGTGGCCTCTCTCCATGACCTCAAGGCGGTGGGCAAGAACGGTATCGCCCGCACAAATGGCTGCCGAGCAGGCGCCGAGCGCCGTGTCGACGGCCAAGATCAACCCGGACAAGTGCTAGACCGCCTCGACAGCGCTGACTTCCGGCACATAATGGCGCAGCATGTTTTCGATGCCGTTCTTCAGGGTCAGCGTCGAAGACGGACAGCCCGCGCAGGAGCCACGCATATGCAATGACACAATGCCGGTCTTGCCGTCATAGCCCTTGAAGATGATGTCACCGCCATCGCTGGCCACTGCCGGACGAACCCGGGTCTCGATGAGCTCGCGGATCTGCTCCACGATCTCCGCTTCCTCGCCCTCATAGCTGGGCAAAGGTTCACTTTCATAGGCCCCAGCCTCGATGAGCGGCTGCTCATGCAGGAAGTGCTCCATGATGGCGCCAAGGATCGCAGGCTTGATATGGGCCCATTCGCCTTGCGTCTTGCTGACGGAGATAAAATCGGCACCGAAGAACACCCTCGCCACGTGGGGCACCGCGAAGAGTTGGGCGGCCAAGGGGGAGCGGGCGGCGGTCTCAGGCGAATCGAAATCCGCCACCTTGCCTTCACCCATCACCTCTCGCCCCGGCAGGAACTTCAGGGTCGAGGGATTGGGTGTGGATTCAGTCTGGATGAACATGGGCACTCTCCAGCACAGCTAGCCTAAGGATGCGGGCTCTGCGTTACATGGCCGGTTGCGGGTCACCAATCAAGGCCTCTAAAAGTCCGAAACAATCCCCTTGCGCTCCCAATCGCCATAACGCGTGGGTTCTGGCCCCTTGGGGCCGCCAAGTTCCCTTGGCAGCGGTTCGGCCACCGTCCGCCGCCTGGCCTCAGCCTCGGCCAGAGCCCGCCTGCCGGCCGCGGCGATGCGCCGGGCGAAGTCTTCACCTGGGTCCTCGGTCATCTCGCACACTCTCTGCTCCCGCTTGACGGCGCGCTGCTCGCGCCACATGTGATGAGCTGAAACCTCGCCAGCACCGGCGGGGCAAGGCTTTTTTACCGAACGCTCGCCATGAATATACCCCCAATCGGCACTTTAACGACCGTCATGACCGGTCTTTTCGTCGCGGCCCGCAGCTGCGGGGGATGATTATGGCACCCACCGGCCTTCATCCTGTCGCGCCATGGCCATGACCAATGCCCCCGGCTTTGCTGCCCGGCAGGCTGCTGTCCGCGCCTTGAGTGCGGTGCTGCGGCAGCGCCTGTCGCTTGATACCGCACTTGCCGACAGTTTGCGTGCAAATCCGCTGCCAACCCGGGATGCTGGCTTTGCCCGGGCCATCGCCAGTCAGACCCTGCGCCGCTTTGGTCAGCTCAATGCTCTGATTGCCGAATATGCACCAAAGCCCCTCGCCCCGCACCGCGCCGGCACCGCCCTCGAAATTTTGCTCGCGGGCGCCTGCGAACTCCTGTTCCTGAACGTTCCCAGCCATGCCGCAGTGGACGGGGCCAATCGCCTGGCGGCAGCCGATCCCAAGGCCAGGCATTTTAAGGGGCTGATCAATGCGGTGCTCCGTCGTGTCGCCCGCGAGGGCGATACCGTGCTCCAAGGCCAGGACGCGGCGCGCCTCAATACACCGGATTGGCTGTGGGAACGCTGGTGCGATGCCTATGGTGAACTCTGTACCCGTAACATCGCCGAGCGCCACGCTGAGGTCGCGCCGCTCGATATCCACGGCAAGCCTCTGTTTGCCGGCTTCCCGGCGGCAACCGAACTGCCCGGGAAGGTGTGGCGGCTCGAGGCGGGCACGCGGGTGGAAAGCCTCGATGGCTTTGATGACGGGGCTTGGTGGGTACAGGACTTCGCGGCCACCCTTCCGGCACGGCTCTTCGGTGAGATCAGTGGGGCACGGGTACTTGATCTTTGTGCAGCGCCAGGGGGCAAGACCGCGCAACTTGCGGTCCGCGGCGCAAAGGTCACGGCGATCGAGCGCGATCAGCTGCGCCTTGAGCGCCTCGCGGCCAATCTCGCCCGCCTTGGCCTTGCCGTCGAGCAGGTCTGCGCAGACCTGCGGGACTGGGAGGGAGGGGAGCCCTACCCCTTCGTCTTGCTCGATGCGCCGTGCAGTGCCACCGGAACCATCCGTCGCCACCCCGAACTGCCCTGGATCAAGAGTCCTGCCGACGTGACCTTTTGCGCCGCCCTGGCGAGCGAACTCCTCGACGCTGCAGCCGCCCTGACGGCGCCTTCCGGACTGCTCATATTTGCCGTGTGCTCACTGGAACCGGAGGAAGGGGCCGAACAGATCGCGCAGTTCCTGGCGCGGCGGCCAGATTTTCATCGCGTTCCCATCACGGCCGACGAGGTCTTCGGGCTTGACGCGCTGATTTCGTCCGACGGCGATCTGCGTACCCTGCCCTGCCACCTCTGCCCTTCGGGTGGAATGGATGGCTTTTATGCCGCCCGGCTGCAGCACTCAGCCTAATCGTCCGAGCGCATAGGCCACAGTCAGATAGATCCTGCCCGTGTCGGCCCGCAGCAGCGAGGACGCCAGAAGCCCATCGCCATCACCCGCACGCGCCCGTTCGAGCAGACGCTCGAATTCCGCCAGATAGATATTGGCAGCCTCGCGAAAGCGATCGTCATCGCGATAAAGACCGCAGATACGCTCCAGACTATCGCCGTCGATGCTCTGAGCCAGGCGACGCGCAAAAACGCTGCGATCGCCCTGCACGTAACGGCGCCAATCCTCTGGACCTGCGCCATCCGCGCCGAGCAGCTGGTCCAGATCGATTGCCAGATCAGCAAGGGCAATCTCCAGTGCCCCGAGGGCCGCAGCGGCTCCCGGCTGGAGAGCGCGTGCCTCCTGCGCCGAATCCACCGCAGCCAGAAGCTGACGCATCTGCCAACGGCCATCCTCTTTGCGCTTGGTGCGCTGGGTAAACTTGCGGGCAAGTCCCCGCAGCCCTTCTTCGGCTTCGGTGTCATCAGCTCCGTCGGGCCTTGCAGACAGCGGGCGTGCGCCGGTTTGGGCATGCATGCGCGCGAGCGCCTGTGCGGAAAGATCGAGCAACGCTGCGGTTTCGCTCGCGATCACGGCCCGGACTTGCTCGGCTTCCTGCTGGGCCAAGGCCGGAAGGCGGGCGAGGTAGTGTTCGAGCTCATTGATGCCACCGGCCAGTGCGGCCCGGACCTCGCTCGTACGCTCGGCAAGCTGCGCCGAGGACTGCAGCAATTGCTCCGTCTCGTCCATGGCTTCGCCAAGCAGTGCCCTGGCGCTGAGACGTGCCTCATTGGCGGCATCGCCGATCAGTGCCTGGGTGCTGGTGCCCGCATCCTTGAGGGCATCAACCATATGTTCCAGCGCCACCGTGGCAAGATCTGCGCTGTCCTTCAGCCGCTCGGCCTCGCGCCCCAATGCCTCTGTCAGCTCGTTGGCCTGGGCGCTATCGGCACGCATCAGCTGTTCCAGTTTGCGGTGGCCCGTCATCACCAGTTCCACGAAGCCTGCGGCGTCGTCCTTGAGTGCCTGCGCGGCTGCGCTAAGAGCCGTACGCTCTTGCGCCATCTGCTGCTCGAGCCCGCTACCATCGGATTTCAGGCGTCCGAGCGTCTCGCTGAGTGCCTTGAGATGACGC
>JAKAVI010000085.1 GCA_021817355.1 Pseudomonadota bacterium
CTGCTCGAGCTGGCGGCAGCCCATGCCGACACCATCATGCCGGGTTTTACCCACATGCAGCCCGCCCAGCCGGTGACCTTCGGCCATCATTGCCTGGCCTATGTCGAAATGTTCGCCCGCGATCGCGACCGTTTCGTCCACTGCGCCCGCCGCCTCAACGAATGTCCTTTGGGCGCCGCGGCCCTGGCTGGAACCCCCTATCCTATCGACCGCACCATGACCGCGACAGCCCTTGGCTTTGACGGACCAGCGCGCAACTCCCTTGATGCGGTTGCAGCACGCGATTTCGCCCTTGATTACCTCGCCGCCGCCGCCATCGCGGCCACCCACCTCTCCCGTCTGGGCGAAGAAATCGTCATCTGGACAACCCCCGGCTTCGGCTTCCTCCGCCTCAGCGATGCTTTTTCCACCGGCTCCTCGATCATGCCCCAGAAGCGCAATCCCGATGCGGCGGAACTGGTTCGTGCCAAGAGCGGGCGCATTCTGGGCAGCTTCGTCGGGCTGGCCACGGTGATCAAGGGATTGGCCCTCGCCTATGCCAAGGATCTCCAGGAAGACAAAGAAGCCGTGTTTTCGGCCGCCGATGCCCTGGAGCTCTGCCTTGCGGCGATGGCCGGCATGCTCAGCGATGTCACGGTGGTGCCGGAACAGATGCGCAAGGCTGCCGAAGCCGGCTTTCCCACCGCCACCGACCTTGCCGACTGGTGCGTGCGCGAGCTTTCAATTCCCTTCCGCGAAGCCCACCATATCGCCGGCGCCATCGTCAAACGGGCCGAAGAAATGGGTGTGGCATTAGCCGAACTGCCGCTGTCGCAGATGCAGGCCGTCGAAGCGCGCATCGACGCGCGGATTTATGACGTGCTGACGCTGGAGGCCTCGGTCACGGCCCGCCGCAGCTTTGGCGGCAGCGCGCCGGAGCAGGTGCGGAACCAGATCGCCTATTGGCGCGGAAAGCTCTCATGATCCGCCGCATTCTGGCGCTGGGCGCCCTTGTGCTAGTGCTGGCAGGGTGCGGGGTCAAAGCCAACCTTGTCATGCCCGATGGCAAGCCCACCCCCAAGGGCCAGCAGGATCCGTCGCGCCCCCCAAGCCCATTGGGACAATGATGCGTTACTTCGAATATCGGGACGGCACCCTTCATGCCGAAGAGATCAATCTCGCGGCCCTGGCAGACGAGGTCGGCACCCCGTTTTACTGTTACTCGGGCGGCGCACTACGCCACCACTACGAGACCTTCGCGGCAGCCATGCCGAAAGGCTCCCTGATTGCCTATTCGGTCAAAGCCAATGGCAATCTCGCCATTCTGCGCCAGCTCGCCCGGCTGGGCTGCGGCGCCGACATCGTCTCAGGCGGCGAACTGCGCAAGGCGCTGGCCGCAGGCATCCTGCCCTCACGCATCGTCTATTCCGGTGTTGGCAAAACCGTTCGCGAGATGGCGCAGGCGCTCGCCGCTGGCATCCTGCAGTTCAACGTCGAAAGCGAAGCCGAGCTTGAAGCGCTCAATGGCGTTGCCCTCGCTTTGGGCACACAGGCACCCATCGCCATCCGGGTCAATCCCGATGTCGATGCCCGCACCCATGCCAAGATCACCACCGGCACCAAACAAAGCAAATTCGGCATCTCCTGGAACCGCGCCCACGAGGTCTATGCCCATGCCGCCGGTCTGAAGGGCATTCGTATCGTCGGCATTGATTGTCATATCGGCAGCCAGATCGTCGAACTGGAACCATTTGAAGCGGCCTTCCGCCGGATCATCGCACTCGCCCAAGAGTTGCGCGCCCAGGGCCATGCCATCAACTCGATCGATTTCGGCGGCGGGCTCGGCGTTGCCTACCGCGCCGACAACGCACCGCCGGCCGACCCAAGCGCCTATGGCGCAATGATCGCAAGCCTGACCCGCTCCTTGGACGCACAGCTCATCTTCGAACCAGGACGGCGCATCGTCGCCGAGGCCGGCGTTCTGGTAGCCCGCGTCATCTACATCAAGGAGACAGAGACCAAGCGCTTTGTCATCCTCGATGCCGGCATGAACGATCTGCTGCGTCCGGCGCTCTATGATGCCTATCACGAGATTGTGCCCTTAAATGGCCCCAAAGCGAACACAACTGTCTACGATGTTGTCGGTCCGGTGTGTGAAACCGCCGATCTTTTCGCGCACGAACGCACCTTGCCCGAGCTCAAGGCCGGCGATCTTGTCGCCATTCTGACCGCCGGGGCCTATGGTGCCGTCATGGCATCGTCGTACAATGCGCGACCGCCTGCCGCCGAAGTGCTCGTGGACGCAAAAGACTGGGCGATCATACGGGCCCGCGCAGATGAGGATGCCCTTGTCCAACAGGATCAACTCCCGCCCTGGCTGGAAAACTGACCGCGTCGAGCGCTTCATCGCGCTCGCGCGCGGCATCGTGGCATTCGAGCGTCTGTGGCCGGCGCTGTGGCCCGCCACCGGACTCGTCGGTCTGTGGCTGGCGGCGGGGCTTTTCGGTGTCCTGACACTGCTGCCGGCGTGGCTCCACCTCTTCCTGCTCCTTCTCGTGATCGTGGCCACCGCCGATCGCCTGCTTGCACAAGGACAGAGCCTTGTCTGGCCGAGCTGGCAGGATGGTGCCCGCCGTCTGGAATGCGATTCAACCCTGGCGCACCGGCCGATCAGTGAAGCCGAAGACACCCTGGCGCTTGGTCGGGGCAATGCCTATGCCGAGGCCCTGTGGCGCGCGCACCGGCGCGCAGCCCTGGCGCGCATCACGCGCCTGCGCCTTGGCCTGGCCCATCCTGGACTCGCAAAGAAGGATCCCCGGGGCCTGCGCTTCGTCGTGCTTGCACTCTTGGCAGGCAGCGTCGTGGTTGCCGGCCGCAACTGGCCGGCGCGCCTCGCCTCCGCCTTCCTGCCCGATTTTACCGGAGCGCAAAGCGCACATCTGGACGCCTGGATCACCCCCCCGGCCTATACCGGCGAGGCGCCGCTCTACCTGAGCGGACAGGCGACCCACATTCAGGTGCCACAGGGCTCACAGCTGGTGATCCGCGTCTATGGCGCCCTTGCCCCGCCACGATTGACGCGCGACCGGGGGCACCTGCCACGCTTTACCGCAGCGTCCGCTGGACATGGCGAATTCACGAGCTCAGAACGGCTTACGACAAGCGGGCCGATCGCCGTGATCGCCGATGGTCATACCCTCGCCCGCTGGCAGATTGACGTTGCGGCTGATCGCCCGCCTGTGGTCAGCTTTGCCGCGCCACCACAACCGACCGCGCGCGATGCCACAAAAGTTTCGATCCTTGCCAAGGATGACTATGGCATTGCCCGGCTCGAGCTCAGCCTGACGCCACTTGACGGTGTACGCAAAACGCCCGAGGTGGTGAGCCTGCCGGTCGATGACCCCAGCGCCAAAACCCTGCACGAGACCGTCTACGAGGACCTGACCCAAAGTCCCTATGCCGGCATCAGGGTGCGGGCAATTCTCAAGGCCACCGACGCCGCAGGCAAGAGCGGCCAGAGTGCCGCTGCAATCTTTACGCTGCCACAACGCATCTTCACCAATCCGCTGGCGCGTGCCCTGGTCGAACAGCGACGCAACCTGATTGTCGGCGATCTTGCGGCAATTCCAAAGGTGGTGACGACACTCAATGCCCTGACGCTCGCGCCCCAGTACTTCTATGGCGACCGACTGGGCGCCTATCTGGCGATCCGCAGCGCCTACC
>JAKAVI010000452.1 GCA_021817355.1 Pseudomonadota bacterium
GAATCGGAATGAGGATCAGCTGAAGGAGCAGAAGCGTGTATCCGCGCTGGGCGCCGCTCTGTGCCGCCGTGATGATGGATCCGGCGTCCGTGTCAGCCAGCATGACCACGATACCCGGCCCCGAAACGGCAAGCACGCGGCGGAGCCAGGGCTTGTTGGGCATGGGGGGGGCTGCCAGAGGGCCGGAGTTGGACCCATTCGGCGGCATGGAAGACCTGTCAGTCATCAAATTCTCTTTTGGCAACAGTCCGATGCGGTTTCCCGCCTCGCCTTGCGGAAAATCAAACGCCCCGTCCTTGCGAATGACCCGCATATATAACCAGTTGCGAATCATTTGCAAGTAGCACCGTGGGGCGCCTGCTGTTGCCTCTCAGCAGAGGGGGCACATGAGCCGCAGAAAACCTCCCTGGCCGCTAGTACGGCTAATTTCATGGGTGTCATCGGACAGCAAGTTGCAGCCAGAAGGCGTGGGGTGCGGGCAGCGCGTCGGGGGCTGCCGCGCGCGAAAATCGATCACCCCCTGAACGGTTGAAGGTCGGGCCCACGAGCCTCCCCTTGGCTGGCGTAAGCCTAATGTCCGGCGATCAGCTCCGCGAACAGCCGCGCTCCTGAGTGAGAGAAGTGAAGAGCGCGTGACGCGTTATCACGCTTGACCCAACCCAGCTCTTCTATTCGTCCCAGCAAGGCGCGCCCAAGTGTCCCCCCCAAATGAGGACGCCGTTCGCTCCAGTCGAGACATTCGCGACACAGGGGCGAACGTTTGGTGCTCAGACTGTCAAGATCAATCTCAAGACCGCGGAAGAAGGCAGCGCCCGAAGCGCTCAAATTCACCATGCCATCGCTGCGGTTCAGCAACTTCCGCAAGATCAGGCTATCAAAAAGCCTTGTTCCCACTTCACCGGCGAGGTGATTGTAACAAACGCGGGCGTACCTCAGAGCTACGTCGTTCGGTCCAGGACGGATCCGCAGTTGGATGTCATCGCGCGCAAGCCCTATCAGAGATGCGAGAGAATGGACGACGTGGTCTCCTGCCAGAGTGAAGTATTTGTGGCGCCCCTGCTTGCGTAAGCACACCAGCTCGCCTTGCTGCAGCTTGGCGAGGTGAGAACTTGCTGTTTGGAGCGTCACTCCAGCTTCCCGCGCCAATTCACCAGCGGTAAGTGCCTTGCCGCTCATCAGGGCCAGCAGCATGCTTGCGCGTGACGGGTCCGCGATGAGACTGGCAGCGAATACAAATTGCGGCTCTTTCCCCATACTTCGATCGTAACCGAAGTATGTGGGCGGGACAATCAAATTAAAGTGGGAGAGGCGCCGGTCCTCAGTCTTCGGGCAAGTCGCGTGATGTTGGGTAACAAGCGGGCGCTCGCGCGGCCTATTTTGAGGCTGCGCTAATCTCTGGAGAGCCGGGCGCCTCTCGCTCGGTCTGGGCTTGGATCTGCCGCCTATAAGCGGTGGGTGAACAGCCAATGGCCCTACTGAACGCGGTACTGAATGCGCTGACCGATTGGTAGCCGGCCAGCTCCGCAACCTCCGACAGGGGCTGTGTGGCCGCGGCAAGCGCGGCCTTGGCCAGCGACATCCGCCAGTTGGCGAGATAGGCGATGGGCGGCGCCCCGACTGTTTCGGCAAACCTCGCTGCAAAGGCAGAGCGGGACATGCCTGACCGCCGCGCGAGTTCGGACGCGGTCCACGGATATTTCGCGTCGTTATGGATGAGCTTCAGGGCAACGCTGATCTGCGAATCGGCAAGACCTTCGAGAAGGCCTGGGCGCACGGCATCTCCCTGATCCGATCTCTGGCGAAGCACCTCTACGAGAGTGATCTCGAGTAACCGGTCGAGAACGAGCGCCCGCCCTGGACGACTAATGACGGCTTCCTCACCGAGGAGCTGCAGCAGGACGCCCAACCGGCCGGCCACTACCTTATCAGCGTGGACATGGATGACGGGCAGCATGAGGTTCGCAAGCAGATCTGCGTTCTCGGCGGCAAATATAAAATGACCGGCCAGAAATCGGGTTATGGTTGGAACTGCGTCCGACGACAGCAAGCATTTCGGATCGTCGATATAGGCTTGAAACGGCGTTACCGGCCCCCCGCCTGGAGGGCAGGCACTCCAAATGGGAGGTGCAGCCATCAGCACGAAGTCACCGGGTTGCAGGTCGAACTGCAGCCCGTCGCTACGGTCGACCTGAACCCTCCCGTCAAGCACCTGCCCAAACACCACGGCGTTCACTGCCGGGAAGTGGATGGTCCAGGCATTGTGAGCCTCCACAACTCGCCATTGGAGCGCCTGGGGCCTCAGCAAGCTGATCATCTGCGACATCGGATCGATATCATCGGCTGGACTGAGGATACCCATTTGGACGATCCATAATCAAAATCGGATTCCTAATTATAGACACGCCATATACCCTGAATAGAATCGATAAAACAGGCAAGTAGAACTTGGCCGTCCGGGAGACATCTGCATGCGTGTGTTTATGACCGGGGCGACGGGATTTATCGGTCGTGCCGTCACGAGGGATCTGATCGACCACGGCCATGAGGTTGTAGGTCTCGCCCGGTCGGTCGAGGCAGCCGACGTGCTGCGCAAGATCGGCGCCGAGCCTCACCGGGGCAGCGTGCACGATCTTGCCAGCCTGCGGCGCGGAGCCGCGTCGGCAGACGGCGTCATCCACCTCGCCTTCACCTTCGCACTGACCGAATTGCCGCTGAGGCGCCTCTTGGGTGTGTTTGCCGGTGGCTCTCCTGTTCGCATTCCTGAGCGCGTGATGGGCGCGCTCATGCAAACGGATCGCCTCGCCATTGATGCGCTTGGTGGCGCCCTGCAGGGCTCAGCCCGTCCGCTGGTCACGACTTTCGGGGTCATGGGCCTCGCAGCCTCTGGTGAGCGCGCTGCGCGTCTGGCAGTGGAGGCCGATCCGCCGAACCCTGAGTCACCCGGCTATGGTCGCGCTCTAAACGAGTACGCAGTGGATTTCTGGGCTGCGCGAGGGGTTCGCGCCTCGATCATGCGCCTGGCACCATCGGTCCATGGGGAGGGGGACAAGGGTCTTGTTCCCCAACTGATCGCCGCGGCGCGGAAACGGCGCGAAGCGATCTATGTGGGCGACGGTGAAAACCGCTGGAGCGGGGTTCACCGTCAGGACGCAGCGACTTTGTTTCGCCTAGCCCTGGAAGGCGGCACCGCCGGGAGCCGCTACCATGGCATCGCAGAGGAGGGCGTGCCGTTTAGATCGATCGCGGAGCTAATCGGCCACCGGCTCGGGGTGCCTGTTCGATCCCGGACGATAAAGGAAGCAACCAGGGCACTTGGCTGGTTCGGCCCGTTTATCGCGGTCGATAATCCGGTGTCCAGCGCCCAGACACAAAGCAATCTTGGCTGGAGCCCAACGGGTCCGACTCTGCTGGCGGACCTCGATCGCGACAGCTACTTTTCCCAGTAGCACGGAGGTTCCAGTGCTGTCCGTGCATGTGAAGGCCGGTGCCGGGCGCTCTCACCAGCAGCGGGTCGGCATCTCCGACAAAGCAGGGAAGTATCGTCATGCCAAGTCCCTGCCACACCGCCGCGATCTGTGTCTCGCCATCCGTGGTCTTGCATGGAACCCCTTCGGCGCGGACCTCGCCTTCGCGCGCCCCGATCGATCTGACCTGCCGCTGGATGACATCTCAGTGGCAAGTCAACCAATGGCG
>JAKAVI010000451.1 GCA_021817355.1 Pseudomonadota bacterium
TCGTGAACAACGAAAAGCGCCAGGATTCCAACACCCGTCATCTCATCTTCAACATCTTCGACCAGATCGCCGAAATCAGCCAGGTGATGACGCTGGAGCCCGGCGATGTGATTTTCACCGGTACTCCGGGCGGGGTTGGCGTGGCGATGGAGCCGCCATGCTTCCTCAAGGAGGGCGACGTCGTGCGCGTCGAAATCGATGAGGTCGGAGTTCTCGAAGCGGTGATGGCCGCCGAGCGGGCTTGAGACAGATCAACATCCCCTGAGGCAAGGTCGGCCCATATGTTTCGGATCTGAAACTGTGGCCGACCCATGTCTGCCAATCGCGTCGTCACGCTCACGCTCAATCCAGCCATTGACCTGTCGGCCGCAACACCGCGGCTCGAACCCCTGCAGAAGCTGCGCTGCACCAATATGCGGCGCGACCCAGGCGGCGGCGGCATCAATGTCGCCCGCGTCATTGCCCGGCTCGGCGGCGCGGTCACCGCGATCTTTCCCAGTGGCGGCATCAGCGGCAAGCTGCTTGAGCAGTTGCTGCGTGCCGAAGGTCTCAGCCAGATCGCCATCCGGACCGAGCTGGAAACCCGTGAAGATATCACCATCTTTGAGGAACAAAGCGGCCAGCAATACCGCTTCGTGATGCCCGGATCCGCCTTGAGCGCGGCCGAGCAGGGCACGGTGCTGGATGCGTTGGGTGGGGCAAAGGCGCAGATCGTCGTTCTCAGCGGCAGCCTGCCACAAGAAACCCCGGCCGCGATCTATGGCGAGATCGCCAAAGCCAGCCGTGCCCGCGGCCAACATCTGATCGTCGACAGCTCTGGCGCCGCCCTCAAGGCGGCCCTGGCTGCAGGTGTGTTCCTGATCAAGCCCAATGCACGGGAACTTTCCGCCTTGAGCCCTGGGGCCCTCACCAGCGAGGCGTCGCTCATCGAAGCCGCCCGAGCCATCGTCGCTGGCGGTGGCGCCGAATTCGTCGCCCTTACTCTTGCCGATCGCGGAGCCCGGCTCATTGGCCACAACGAGGTCCTCCGCGCGACCGCACCCAAGGTGACCGCGCTCAGTACCGTAGGAGCCGGGGACAGCTTTACGGGAGGCTTTGCCTGGGCATTGGCGCACAAGCAGGAGCTTGCGCAGTGCCTGCGCTATGGCGTCGCTGCCGGTACCGCCGCCCTTCTTGGTCACGGCACCGAACTTGCCAAAGCCGACGATGTGCACCGCCTGGCCCGCGTCATCGAGGTCCGCTCCGATTGATGCCGGTCAAGACCTCCTTGCCCGGCGCGACCAATCATGCGCCGGGCTCAAGAAGCAGGCCAATCATGACCGGGCAGTATATTCGCTGGTTTCGCGACATCAGCATGGCGGACGTGCCAAGCGTGGGTGGCAAGACGGCCTCTCTGGGCGAGCTTTATGCGCACGCTGCCGCCGAACACATTCGTGTCCCCAACGGCTTTGCCATTACCGCCGCAGCCTATCGCGACGCCATGAGCGCGAGCGGCGGCTGGGAGAAGCTGCACCACGCCCTCGATGATCTTGATGTCAGCGACACCCAACAGCTTGCCGAACGCGCCCGGATCTGTCGCGACATCATCTATGCGGCGACCGCGGATGAGGCGCTGCGCGGACAGATTCTCGCCGCCTACAAAATCCTGCAGGATGAGTATGGCAGCGGGCTCACGCTGGCGGTACGCTCCTCGGCGACCGCGGAGGACCTGCCCAATGCGAGTTTTGCCGGCCAGCATGAAAGCTATCTGCATGTCGCAGGCAATGCCGCGCTCATCGAGGCCTGCCGCAACTGCTTTGCCTCGCTGTTTACCGAGCGCGCCATCGTCTATCGCCACAACAACGGCTTCGATCATTTCAAGGTGTTTCTCTGCGTTGCGGTGATGAAGATGGTGCGCTCGGATCTCGGAGCGTCGGGCGTTACCTTCACGCTCGATACCGAATCGGGCTTTCGCGACGTGGTGTTCGTGACCGCCGCTTACGGACTGGGCGAGAATGTAGTCCAGGGCAATGTCGATCCTGACGAATTCTACGTACACAAGCCGACCTATGCGCAAGGCTTTCGCGCCGTCCTCGACCGCCGCCTTGGTGCCAAGCAGATGCGGCTCGTCTACAGCGGCGGCGCACAGCGCACGCGCGAAAAAATGGTTCCCGCCCGGGAGCGAGCCCGCTTCTGCCTCAGCGATGACGAGGTTCTGGCTCTGGCCGGCCATGCCATCGCCATCGAGCAGCATTATTCGAAGGCTCAAGGCCACCTGATGCCCATGGACATCGAATGGGCCAAGGATGGTGTCGACGGCAAGCTCTATATCGTGCAGGCACGACCCGAAACGGTGGCCTCCCAGCGTGGCGCCAGCTTTGAAACCTTCCATCTCAAGGAGCATCCCGTAGCGCGTCTGAGCGGGCGTGCCGTCGGCGAGAAGATCGCCACGGGCAAGGTGCGCGTGATTCACGGTCCAAGCGAGCTTGGCAGCTTTCGTGACGGCGAGGTACTGGTGGCCGCAACGACGACACCGGATTGGGAGCCGGTGATGAAAAAAGCGGCCGCCATCGTCACCGACCGCGGCGGTCGCACCTGCCATGCTGCGATCGTGGCGAGGGAACTTGGACTGGCAGCGGTGGTGGGAACCGGCACTGGCACAACCACGCTCAAGACCGGCGATGTCGTCACCGTGTCGTGCGCCGAAGGCGAGACCGGGCATGTTTATGACGGCACCGTGGCCTTCGAGCGCATCACCCTCAAGGCAGACGCGCGCAGCCGCACCAAAACCGAAATCATGGTCAATCTCGGCAATCCGGACCTTGCCTTTCGCACCGCGATGCTGCCGGCAGCGGGCGTGGGCCTTGCCCGCATGGAATTCATCATCAATGAAGCCATCGGCGTCCATCCGATGGCCCTCGCCCATCCCGAACAGGTGACGTCGGCCAAGGAGCGCCGCCAGATTGCCAGGCGCACGGCAGGCTTTGCGCAGCCGCAGGAGTTCTTCATCCGTACCCTCTCAGAGGGCATCGGGCGGATTGCGGCCGCTTTCTATCCGCGTCCTGTCATCGTCCGGCTCTCTGATTTCAAGACCAATGAATACGCCAGCCTACTTGGCGGACACGCGTTCGAACCGGTGGAAAATAATCCGATGCTGGGGTTCCGCGGCGCCGCGCGCTACGCCCATCCCGCCTATGCCGACGGCTTTGCCCTGGAATGTGCGGCACTGCTACGCGTACGCAAGGAAATGGGCCTGTCCAATCTTAAACTGATGGTGCCGTTCTGCCGCCGTGAAGAAGAGGCGCGCAAGGTCCTCGACACACTTTGCGCCCACGGCCTGGAACGCGGACGGGACGGGCTTGAAATCTATGTGATGTGTGAGATTCCGGCCAATGTCATCCGTATCGACGGCTTCGCCCAACTGTTTGACGGCTTTTCCATCGGTTCCAACGATCTCACCCAGTTGACACTGGGTGTTGATCGCGATTCGGAGATCGTTGCGTTTGACTTTGACGAACGCGATCCTGCCATGCTTGAAATACTCCGCCTTGCGGTCACGGGCGCCAGGCGCAATCATCGCCATTGCGGCATCTGTGGTGAAGCGCCGGCCAATTTCCCCGATCTGGCCGCAGCGCTCGTAGGGATGGGGATCGATTCAATCAGCGTCAATCCCGCGAGCCTGCTGCGAACCATC
>JAKAVI010000274.1 GCA_021817355.1 Pseudomonadota bacterium
GGCTGTTATCGCCCAGTTGTGGATGCGGCATGAAGGCAAAGCCGTGGGGATATTCTGACAGAACGGTAACCGGCAAGGCGCCGTCCAGAGCCTGCGCAATCTTGCCCCCTTCCACCCAGTCGAGCGTGGTGACAAAGAGGTGCGGATCCGCAAGCAGACCGCGCGTGTTCAGGGCATCCCGGAGGGGATACCACTCGAAGGCGCCGACGGTCGGATCGTTCTTGAAGAGCCGCGGGAATTCGGCGCCAAGCCAGCCGGTTGACGCGGCGGCCGCGGCGCCAGCACTAGCAAGCAGAAAGAGCGCCAGCGATGCGGCAGCCCAGCGCTTGGGCCAGGCTTTGCTCTGCGCTCTGCGCGCAAGCAGATCGCCCAGAAGCGGCAGGAGGAGAAGCCAGCCTGGCATCGTCCAGTGCATCATACCGGTACCACTCCACAGGCTGAGGACCGTGAAGAAGGCGACGATGCTTCCGCCCAGCCACAGACAGAGCCGTGCCCCCACCTCGCCCTCTTTCAGGGCGCGATAGACGGCATAGGCCGCGGGGACAAAAACCCAGGGAGTGAGGAGCAGCGCCTGCCCGGCAATCTGCCCGAGTGGCCCCGCCAGCTGCAGGCCGCGAAAGCCGGCCCGGTCGCCCTGAAAGGCAAATGAGACCCAGTTATGCTCAGCGTTCCACAGGAGGACCGGAGAAAAAATCACCAGCGCCGTGAGCAGCCCGAGATAAGGCTGGGGCTGGCGGAAAAGCGAACGCAGACGCGGGCTGGCCGCGATAAAGCCCAGAAGACCGAGGCCAAAGAGCACGGCGTGGTATTTGGAAAGGCCGGCAAGACCGATGCAGAGGCCAATGATAAGCCAGCGGCGCCACGAGGCATGGGCCTCCCCCTCGCCCAGCGCGATCGGTGCAAAGGCCCAGGCCGCAAGCAGCAGGAAGAGATTGAGAGGTCCATCCGGCAGGATCCAGGAGGCCGAGACCACACCAAAGAAAATGGTGAGGTTCATGACCAGCACGGTCCAGAGCCCGGCCCTCGCGCCAAAGAGCCGCGAGCTGAACCCAAACATCGCCCAGCAGGTCACCCCCGATAGGAGCACGAATGGCAGGCGGGCGGCGCGATCATTGCCGAACAGCATTTGGGCCAGATGGGCGAGCCAGATGTGGAGCGGCGGATGATCGAAATAGGAAAGACTGAGGCCCACCCGGGAAATCGCGAGGGTATAGCTCTCGTCTACACCCAGCCCCACCACCTCCATCAGCACCAGCCTGAGAAGGGTAAAGGCGATGATCAGTAGGAGCGCCTGGCGCGCCGGTGAGGCGGTGCGCAGGAACGACTTGGGCGATGAGAGGGAAGAAACTGAACCAAATGGCGAAGAAACGCCGGTCGCAAGACCCTGCTGAGACATACAATACCTTCTGAAACCACCAGATGGTGGCTGTTGACGTGTCCCCGCACGCGCACTGACCCTATCGGGGGCAACATTTCGTCAGCAATACACCAGGATTGATTATTTGTGATCTGTCCACCCCTGGCCCTGGGAAACACACACATGAACACACATATGATGGCGCCGCGACGGCTGCCAGTGACCTACATGAGGCTCATCTGGGCAAAATTGCTCTTGTCACCCAACCTGACGAAGGCCTCAGATCGCCGCCATGCAAGGGTCCGTCTCTGATTCGCGCCGGTGTCGCCGCAAGATGCGTTTGCATCGCGGACCCCTGCCATGAAGCTTTATAAATTTGAGTTCTCGGCCATGGCATCGCCATGCCGGCTCCTCTTTTACGGCGCCGATGAGACGCTTGCCGGGATGGCAGCGGCGGATGCCATCGCGGAGGTGAGCCGCATCGAGAGAAAATATTCGCGCTACCGCAATGACAGCGTCCTTGCAGAGATAAACAGGGCCGCCGAGGCCGGAGCCGGCATCGAGGTGGATGAGGAAACCGGCGCCCTGCTCGACTTTGCCTTCAGGGCCCATATGCGTAGCGATGGCCTGTTTGACATCAGCTCGGGCCTTTTACGCCGAGCCTGGGACTTTCAGAAGGCGGAGCTACCCTCGCGCGAGACCCTGGCACCCTTGCTGGAGCGGGTTGGCCTCAGCATGGTGATATGGCAGACGCCGGCGCTTCACTTCACGCGGCCAGGTATGGAGCTCGATTTCGGAGGCATCGGCAAGGAATACGCCGTTGACCGGGCGGCGGACGTTCTTCGCAGCTATGGCATTCGCCACGGTCTTGTCGATCTGGGCGGAGACATCGAAATCCTGGGCCCGCAGGCAGATGGTTCACCCTGGCGCATTGGCATACGCCATCCCCGCGAGAGCTCGCGTGCACTTGCAACGCTCGAGCTGCAGCAAGGTGCCCTCGCCACAAGTGGCGACTATGAGCGCTATATCGAGGTCGATGGCATACGTTACTGTCATATCCTGGACCCACGCACCGGTATGCCCTGTCGCGGCCTGATGGCCGCAAGTGTGGTGGCAGCACACTGTCTTCTGGCCGGCGCCCTTGCCACCATCGCCATGCTGCGGGGAAGGGACGCACCTGAATGGTTCGAGACGAGAGCTGAAGCCTGTCTCTTCGTGGACGAGCATGGCAAGCTTGGTGGTAGTCTTGCAGTCCAACCAAGCTGCACGCTGTCCTGATCTTTCTTGCTTAAAGAGCACTCGTGCTCGGTGACGTCGTCTGAGAGGGCGAGGCACGCAGGCTGACCATCAGCTGCTTCATGGTACCCACGAAATTCTGGCGCGAGACGCTGCCCGTTCCATTGGGGTCGAGCTGGAACCAGATCGCGCTTGCCCCCTGCGCCTTGAACACGGCCGGCGGGTTCATGCTCTGGAAGGCCTGATTGAACTGCGCCTGGCTGATGCTGCCGGAATTTGCCGTATCGATATTGCTGAAGAGATTGCTCATCTTCTGTTGCGGCGGCATCCGCATGCTGGCTCCTGACATCGCACTGATGGGCGAGCCTGAAATCGGCGTGATGGTCATGCGAATTTGATCCTTACGGGTAAGCCCGCGGCAAGGATGTACCCCAGGAGTAAAGACATGGCTAAGCAGGAGAGCCGGTAAGCCCGCCTGAAGAATTTGTATAGAAGCGCCGCAAGGGAACAACGAATACTCAGAGTTGCGTGCAGGTGCTACCAGGCCCCGCAATAGGGCAAAATTTACTTGAGCGCCACGACGAGGATGCGCCGTCGCTGCTCTTCCCAGTTCCAGGATTACCAGTTGACCACTGGCCCCTTATGCCTGAGCCCGCCCCATGCTGCCTTCGTACGCACGAAGCAGCCGCGCCCCGGTGGTTCACAGCCGCTCCATGGACCGGACGCGCGTTGCTCCCGGCAACCAGAGCAGAGCGCGCGGCTGGCAAGCGGCGTACGGAACGGAATCCAGTGAGGGCGCCATGACAAAATAATGCCCGTCATGCTGTCGGCCGCATCTGCGCGCCATCGGCTCTGCGGTACCGGACGTGCTCGGGGGTCATCCGGCACGATCCCCGGACCCGAGAAGTAAGCCTGGTCACCGCCCCTGCATAGGACCTGGAGCCCAATCCCCTCACCGGATGACGTCTGGACAGGACCCCCGGCCATCCCGTAAAAGACCCGCCTTCCGCCGGGCCGGCCCGGCCGGGCCCAGGTAGCTCAGTCGGTAGAGCAGCGGACTGAAAATCCGC
>JAKAVI010000462.1 GCA_021817355.1 Pseudomonadota bacterium
CCAGGCAGACGATCACCTCGAACGTCCAGCCCTGGCGGGCACAGTACAGTTCGAGCACCTGTTTCTGTCGCTCCAGATCGTCCTTCTGGTTGTGGCTGGGGACGCGGGACAGGCGACGGTACGACGGTTCGCCTTGTTTTCGGCGCGGAAAATCTCCGGGCGCAGCTTCGTCAAATCGTAGCGACGATCACCACCAGCCGTGTGCTCTGCACTCAGCCTGCCCGCCGCCTCCCAGCTCCTCCGCATGAGAGGGCTTGGCGCGCGAGGGGGTACGCGGAGGATGATTACAGTATTCCGGAGGATGCGCAGAATAGGGGCGGGGGCCGATCAGTCCAGCATGTCCGGACGAAACATTGCGCGCCGGCTGATAATTTTTCCCGCGACCATGAAGATACCGTTGCCGGTATAGTGAAGGGTCTGAGGATGTCGGGGCGAGGCCGCCACCTGTGCGTGGACCACTTCGAAGATAAAGAAGTTGTAGCGTTCGACCAAGGCATCGTCATGGAGCCGGCATTCGAAATTTGCGTGGCATTCACGGATCCGGGGGGCGCCAACCTTTGCGCTCTTCTCAGCGGTCAGACCGAACTGCGCGAATTTGTCGATAGCGGCGCCGGAGGTGTTGCCGATCCCCACCACCTGATTGGTCAGCGCCGTGGTCGGCAAGTTTATGACGCATTCCCGGCTCTTGCGGACGAGCTCGAAACTGTAATTGGCGCTCGAGATCACGAGTCCGACGAGGGCCGGTGAAAACTCAAGCATGGTGTGCCAGCCGAGCGTCATGATGTTGTTCTTGGTGCCGTAATGCGAAGAGACAAGGACAATCGGACCTGGTTCCAGATAGCGCCGGACCTCTCTCGGCGGCAGGGTGGTCTTCTTTTGTGTGCGCATTCTCTTCTGTCCTGCTCTGGCGGCGCACGGGTCTGTTCGCCAGATGGCGTCGTGCGCCGCCCTTGGCACCTTAACGCGGTGACGGCCGGTTTAGCTGCTGCTGGTTAAAGCCAGTCTGAGGGCAAAGCCGATGAAGACGCCGCCGGCGATGCGGTCGAGGGTCTTGACGATGTTGGCGTCCGCGAGCAGGCGGCTGATGGGTGCGGTTGCAGCGATGATGAGACTGAACCAGACAAGGCTGAGGCCAATATGGATCAGGGCGAGCAGAAACGGGAAGCCCATGGCGTCGGCGCCGATCGGAATGAACTGCGGCAGAAAGGTCAGGTAGAAGGCACCGACTTTGGGATTGAGAATGTTGGTGAGAAAGCCGCGGCGAAAGGCGCTGGTGGCCCGAACAGTGTCGTCTAGCTCTGCAAGAAGAAGACCATGGGGGCGGAAGATGAGGCCAAGCCCCAGAAAGGCAAGATAGGCCGCGCCCGCCCATTTTAGGAAAAGAAACAGGTGGGGGGAGGTGACCAGAAGGGTACCAAGGCCGATCGCAACCAGCCCACCCCACATCAGGCAGCCGACGCTGATGCCCAATGCGGCCTGCCGGGCCGGCCTTGCGCCCTCGCTTGCGGCGGTGCGCAGCACCAGAGCCGTATCGAGCCCGGGGGTGATGGTGAGAATTGCCGCCGCCAGTGTAAAGGCGGCAAGAGCTTGAAGGCTCGTCATTGCGCCATGCCATCCCAACCTCACCATGATTGCAGGAAGGCAGAAGGACGCAAGTCCGCACTCTGAACCATGAGCCCTAAAGCGTCGCGACTTCACCTTTGGGGTTAGGGACGTCTGCCCGCGCACTTTTCTTGCTGCGCGCGGGCGCTCTGGGGCTGGCGTCGGTGACCCGGGCTTGTCCGGTGGCGGGCTCTGATGATTGTCGACCGTGAAGGGCAGCAGAAGGATAGTCCGGGTTCTATAATTTCACTCAATTTGTCTCGACGCTGCATTTTTCGAAGAGACGGTGCCGGCAAGCAGTTGCGTCCTGCACCAATCCGGCTAGCTTAGCCTCTGGATAGGCAAACCCCCGGGCAATGCGAATGCGCGTGATGGTCATTGAGCGCGAGCCAAATTATGGCGGCGGCAGTGAGCAGATTTCGCTGTCTCTGGCTCAGTATCTCAAAGCCCGCGGGCATAGCCTGTTTCTGCTGCACGAACAGCCTGGCACCATGCTCAGCGCCTATGATGCGATCGTCTCCGAGCGCTTCCAGTTCGCGTTGCCTGGCTTTGCGCGCCGGCGGCCGGTTGACACCTTCACCTCCATCAGCCGGATAGGCCGTGTCATCCGCGACCACAGGATCGACATTGCGGTGACCTCCTATCTCGGCTTCATCCACGTGGCGCCCTGGGTGTCGGCATTTCATGGCGCCCGGTTTTGCCTGCATCTGGGGCTTCCCTGTGCCTGGACGACACCTTTTTCGCGCATGGCCTACCGGCGCATTGTTGCCGGGGTTGCGCCGTCCGAGCACACGGCGCAGACCTGGCGCGCCGGCGGCTGGCCACAGGAGCGGCTCCACGTCATTCCCAACTGGATCGATATGGAGCGCTTTACCACGCCCGCGTCTGTCAGCCAGATCCGCCGCGAGCTCGAATTGCCACTGGATCGGAAGATCATCGTGTTCGTGGGACGGATTTGTCACGCCAAGGGCGCCAAGGAACTGGTCCTGGCGTTTGCAGAGCTGGCGAGGCTCAGGAGTGATACCGACCTGGTTCTTGTCGGGCCGCTCGAGGACGGCTTCAGGGGCGAGTTTGAAAGCACGCTCAAGGGTCTTCCTCCCGCCATACGGACGCGGATCCTAGTGCGGCCACCAACCTCAACGCCCGAGCGCTACTACGCTGCGGCAACGATTGTCAGCGTCCCGTCAGTTGTCGAGGAGCCGTTTGGTCTGACTTTCATCGAGGCCCTGGCCACGGGCGTGCCGGTGGTGGCGTCGCGCATGAAAACCTTTATGCAGATCGTGGGCGAGGAGCCGGAGCATGGTCTGGTCACCACCGCCGATGTCGGGGCGCTCAGGGATCGGCTGCTCTTTACGCTCGACCACCCGCAACCGGCGCAAGCTGCTGCTCTGCGGCTGCAGGAAAAAGTACGTTCCCGCTTTACCGCCAGCGCCTGTGCGAGTCAGTACGAAACCCTCTTCACACAGCTCCTGAGCGGCCGGGACAGCGATCCGATTTCCCGGCGCCCGGCGATCCGCGCGCTCCTGGCCTGAAGGCTCTGTGTGGTGGAGTGCCCGGAAGGGTTGCTCCCGCACCGGCCCGCGGAGGTCACAGGAACCGCGGGCGCCATCCTCGGGATGGCGCCGCGTTCCGGCCGGCTGAAAGAGCTGCGCTTTAATTGACCCGCCGGTCTTTTCCGGCCCAATAGGGCTCGCGCAACTGGCGGCGCAGGTCCATCAGCGAGCGGGCGTGCACCCACAGCGCCAGGCCGCCCAGGCCCAGCAGCAGCAGTGCGCACAACCCGAGCATCAGCAGCCCGAGCGGCCAGTGCACCCGGACGACTCCCAGCGTCAGTTCGGTCGGGGCGGTGAAGGCCCCCCAGTTGGCCGCGGCGAACGCCGCCAGAGCGACCAGCAGCAACAGCGCCACCAGGCTTCGCATTCCCATATGCCACTCCCTTCGGGTCGACGGGTCTTCGGATGGATCGCGCATGAGCGGCACGCGCCGTGTCACAGCGCCTTGCGCATCGCCTGGTCGAGATCGGCGATCAGGTCCTCCGGCTGCTCCAGTCCGATGT
>JAKAVI010000413.1 GCA_021817355.1 Pseudomonadota bacterium
CCACAAACTGTGAACACCGCACCCGCGCGTCGTGATGCGCTGTGGAGCCGCAGACTAAGCCTCGAGGCAGAGAGCGACCTTGTTGCTCGCGCCGGCAAGGGTGCATGCTGGGATAGCACGCAGGAGCCATCTTGGTTTTGCCTGTCCCTCGCGTCTGGCTGCGCCTATAACGACGAGTACGCGTAAAAGTCCGTGGAGGCAGGAGCGCTCAGCGAGCCTGGTGAACTTTCTGAGAGCTGGCGGCGGGTGCGAGCGGCGAGGCACCGCGAAGCGGTGCACGAGTTGCAGAACGAAGAATTTAAAATTTCACACAATTTCAAGGTATTACGGAGTATTCTTGAGAGAACTTCAGAGACCAGGAATGAGCGGCGTTGCGGTCTCGCCCGAAAGCCGCAAGAGCTCGCCCCACAAGCCTAACGGCAAGAGCCCAAAATGCGTGCGCCCCGCCTGACGCCGGAGCTGGTCCTGCGCGCCTATGCCGAAGGTCTCTTTCCCATGGCGGAGACCCGCGATGACCAAACCCTTTACTGGATCAGCCCCGATGCGCGCGGGATCATCCCGCTAGATGGCTTACATGTAAGCCACCGCCTTGCCCGCACGGTGCGAAGCGAGCGCTTTAAGATCACGAGCGACCAAGACTTTCCGGCGGTGATCGCTGCCTGCGCCGCACCGGGTCAAGGCCGCAGTGAAACCTGGATCAATTCGGAAATCGAAGCCCTCTACATCGAGCTCTTTCGCCGCGGCCACGCCCACAGTCTCGAATGCTGGCGGGAAGCTGAACTCGTGGGGGGCCTCTACGGCGTCAAGCTCGGTGGCGCTTTTTTTGGCGAGAGCATGTTTTCACGGGCGCGCGATGCCAGCAAAGTGGCTCTCGTCCATCTCGTAGCGCGGTTGAGGGCCGGCGGTTTCTGTCTGCTCGACACGCAATTCATCACGGCCCATCTGGCCCGAATGGGGGCAATCGAGATCCCTCGGACGCAGTACCATGAGCTGCTCGATGACGCCCTGACCCGCTCGGGGGTTTGGCTGCGTCATTGTCCGGATCCAGGCGGCAATACGATCTTGCCATCCTTTGGACCCTTGTCGGGTGAAACCGGTTTGACCGGTGTCGTCGGCGGCACCGGTGGGGCTTCCTGGCCCGGCTGGTTGGTTTTGCAGCTGATCACCCAGACGTCGTAAAGCGGATGCTGCATGGCGTTGAGCGATGGCGTCGATGCCCACATCCAGCCCGAAAAAACCTGCCGCGGCGGCTTGTCAGGACGGTGATCGACGATGGTCAGGAACGCCGTGGTTTCGGGCGTTTCACTCGGCGGGGTCGAGTAGCACCAGTGCGCCGTGATGGTCAGCGTCGCATAATGAACCGGCAGCCCGATCGGGGCATCAATGTTCACCGCCTGGCCAGTGATTTTGTCGAGGCCACGCAGGATGACCATGCGCTTGATCCCATCCTTGCCAGGTATGGCCTGGGCAACGGTGTGCGGGCGTGGCAGCCTGGCCAGCTCCTTTGCGGTGCTCGTGGTGTTGCTAGGACCCTGATCTGCTGTCGCAGAGTAGGTGGCCAAGCCGGCCAGAACCAGAAAAGGTGCCCCCACAATCACCCAAGATGGGCGCATCAGCCTTTGCCTCCGCTCGTGATCATACGGCCGATAAGCCCCATGAGATCGACCGAGCCCTGGGTATTGTTGATGCGTCCGCCGGGCGGAATCATCCGGTTGCTGCCACCTGGGGAGATGGACAGATAGGCGCTTCCAAGAATTCCTGAAGAGGTAATTTTTATAGAAGAATCAGTGGGTAATTCGATTCCGTTCTTGATAGACAGCTGCACCACTGCCTCATAGGTCTTGGGATTGAGCGTCAGCCCCGCAACCGTACCGATCTTGATGCCCGAGAGGCGGACATCGCTGCCAGGATTGATGCCATCCACCCGGCTGAAAACTGCCGTCACTTCATAGCCGGAAATTCCGGTCTCGTTGGTCGTCTTGTAGGCAAACCAGACAAATCCGATGGCGATCGCGATAACGATCGCACCGATCATGGTCTCAAGGCTCCGCTGGGTCATGAATTCACCTATTTGGGCTCCCAGGCTTCATAGTCGCTGGTTGAGGCCTGGCGCACGCCGGACTGCGCCAGGCTGCCGCGGGGCCGGTAGGCTTGCGGTGTTCCAGTCAGGTTGGGACGGTGCTCGAGCTCCCAAGGCCTTGTTTTGGGGGGAGCCACCGTCGGGGGCTCGGGGAAGGTGTGATGCAACCAGCCATGCCAGTCCGGCGGGATGAGGCTGGCATCCACGGTGTTTTTGTAAATCACCCAGCGGCGGGTGCCACTGCGATCCTGGTAGTAGCGGTTATCCATGCTGTCCGCGCCAACAAACCGTCCGCGAAGCCAGGTCTGCCATAGCGTTCCGAGAGTGGCACCGCTCCACCAGATGAAGATACGTTTGATTGATTTCATCATGCCTCGCCTTACCCTTGCGTTGTCGCTTTCGGGCGGAATCGGGCCGGACTATAGGGGCGCAGCTCTGCAGAGCCAAGCGCCGCCGTGGACGCAGCAACAGCCGATTCGAGCTTTAAAGCTTTGCCACACTGGCGCTTTACAGGGGCAACACACAGCCGGTTCGCGCCGCCCTCCAGTCATCCACATTCCGTGAACAAAAAAGTCGGGCTGTGAAAAAAAATTTCCAGAGCCCGCCCCTGCGTCTTGACACCAAGCGTTTGCAGGGACTTCCGCGTCTGAGCTTACCCACTACATGTGGTGGGTAAGCTGTTGTTACACGATTAGCCCTTGCGTGCGCGCCAAGCTCATGTCCATACTTTGCCCCTGTCGCCGCTCGCGACACCACATCTAGGACACTCCAGGATCCGGAGCGTCCGGAAACCCCGCTGCACGGGGGTTTTCCGGCGAAGGGAAGAAGTGTCTTCGCATGGTGACGAGAAGCGACAAACGCAGCAGACCTACCGGGGGAGATTATGCGCATTCGTCGTCACTTTACGGTCGCAGGACATTCGCCCTACGAGGGCATCGCCTTTCGCAGCGCGACCAGCGAAATCCGCAATCCGGACGGGTCCGTGGTGTTTCAGCAGTCCGGGATCGAGGTGCCGGAAGACTGGAGCCAGGTGGCCTGCGATGTTCTGGCACAGAAGTACTTCCGCAAAGCAGGCCTACCCAGCGCCTGCAAGCCTGTCGCCGAAGAGGGGGTGCCGCAATGGCTGTGGCGCCAGCAGGCTGATCCCGATGCCACTGGCGGTGAGACCGTCGGGGAGACCTCGGCCAAGCAGGTGTTCGACCGCCTGGCGGGAACCTGGACCTATTGGGGCTGGAAAGCCGGCTATTTCGATGAAGAAGCCGATGCCCGGACCTTTTTCGACGAACTCTGCTACATGCTCGCCAGCCAAAAGGTCGCGCCCAACTCACCGCAATGGTTCAATACCGGCCTCTATTGGGCCTACGGCATCGATGGCCCCAGCCAGGGGCATTATTACGTCGATCACGTCAGCGGCCACCTGGTGAAGTCCGCCAGTGCCTATGAGCATCCACAGCCTCATGCCTGCTTCATCCAGTCGGTGCATGATGATCTCGTCAACGAAGGCGGCATCATGGATCTGTGGACCCGGGAGGCCCGCCTGTTTAAATACGGCTCCGGTACCGGGACC
>JAKAVI010000190.1 GCA_021817355.1 Pseudomonadota bacterium
GCGTTAAGGGGTCAGACAGCGTCGCTGGCGGTGAGGGCTTAGGCCTCATCCACCTCGGCTGCCGCTTCAGCCGGGGCTACACCTTCCTCGAAAATGCTCTCTGCGCTGACGGCGCCTTCATCTTCCTCGGTGATCTCGGTGAGGACATCCTCACCTCTTGCCTGGCGCTCGGCTTCGTCCTCGGTGCGTGCGACGTTGATCTGGACTTCGACGCGGACTTCGGGGTGCAGCACGACGAAGACCCCGAACAGGCCGATGGTCTTGATCGCCTTGTCGAGTGGCACCTGGGTGCGGGAGATCGAGAAGCCGCCGGCGACGACCGCTTCGGCGATATCGCGTGGTGACACCGAACCATAGAGCTGGCCGCGATCCCCAGCTGCGCGCAACAGCACGAAGCTTTTTCCACTCAGCTTTTCGGCGACCGCCTGGGCTTCGGCCTTGCGTTCCAGGTTGCGGGCTTCGAGCTGTGTCTTTTGACTCTCGAAATATTTGCGGTTGCTGTCGGTGGCGCGCAGGGCCTTCTTCTTGGGCAGCAGGTAATTGCGGGCAAAGCCATCGCGAACTTTGACCTCATCGCCCATCTGGCCGAGCTTTTCGACACGTTCAAGCAGGATCACGTGCATGGCCGCCTCCTCACTTCACGACATAAGGCAGGAGCGCCATAAGGCGCGCCCGCTTGATCGCCTGCGCCAGCAAGCGCTGCTTCTTGGCAGAGACCGCGGTGATCCGACTGGGGACGATCTTGCCCCGCTCGGAAATAAAGCGTTGCAGCAGCTTGGTATCCTTGTAATCGATCCGCGGCGCGTTGGCGCCGGAGAAAGGGCACGTCTTCTTGCGGCGGAAGAACGGGCGGCGGGCTCCAGCCTGGCTCATTCTACGGTCTCCTTGATCTCGCGCTCTTCGCTTTCGCGGTTGTTCTCGCGTTCACGGCGCGCCTTGTTCGACGACTGCTCAAACTTGTCGACCTTCACGGTCAGATAGCGCAGCACGTCTTCGTTGATCTTGAGCTGACGTTCGAGCTCGAAGATGGCTTTTGCCGGCGCATTGATGTTGAGCAGGACGTAATGTCCCTTGCGGTTCTTCTTGATGCGATAGGCAAGCCCGCGCAGGCCCCAATATTCCTGCTTCTCGACCTGTCCGCCTTCGCCTTCGATGATGGTCTTAAGATGTGTGGCGAGTGCATCGACCGCCTGCGCACTGATGTCCTGGCGCGCGATCAGGAGATGCTCATAGAGAGCCATGTTCTGTCCCTGGTTAGGCTGGCGGGGCCAAGCCGGCGGGGGTGCCGGGCGTGACCATGGTTCCCCAGAACGCCGGACCATCCGGCATAGACCCCGTAGTTAGAAAGGTCTTCTGGCGACCGCAAGCCGCTTGAAGGGGGGGCCTATAGCCGAAAGCCCGGCCGCGGACAAGTGGGCGGGCGCCGGTCCGGGGCTCCTCCGCTGGGTGGCCTCCTCAAGGGGGAGGGAGGGGCCTGGCTTGTTCTTTGACTGCGTAAGGGGCCCTGTTGTTGCGACCGGCTGCGTTGTAAAGCTCGCTCAGGCGCGCAAGGTCGGGGCGAGGAGCCAGGATGCGCTAGCCGCGCAAAAGGGTTCACGGGCTTGCGCCAGATCAACGACCGACGCAAACAGGAGGCCATGGTGCGCGCATGACACTACCGCTTTCTCTTCTGGACGCGCGCGTGCCGCGCTACACGTCCTACCCCACCGCGCCACATTTTCATGGCGGGGTGGATCGAAAGGTTTTCGAGCGCTGGCTGCAGGAACTTCCAGCCGATCTGCCCCTGTCGCTTTATGTGCACATGCCGTTTTGTGACACGCTGTGCTGGTTCTGCGGCTGTCACACCACGGTGATCAATTCTCATGCGCCGGTGGTCCATTATCTCGGCGATCTGGCCGCCGAGATTGGTCTTGTTGCCTCTGCACTGGGAGTTAAGCGGCGTGTCAGCCACCTGCATTTTGGCGGTGGCTCGCCCACGATCATGGCCTCCGAGGACTGGCGCAGGCTGATGGAACTCCTGCGCCGGAAATTCGAGTTTCTGCCTGGAGCTGAGATTGCAGTCGAGATCGATCCACGCGGACTTACCGACGAGATGATTGCGACGTTGGCCGAGATCGGTGTCACCCGTGCCAGCATCGGTGTGCAGGACCTCGATGATGCCGTGCAGCGCGCGATCAATCGCATCCAGCCCTTTGCCTGTACCCAGAGTGCGGTAGATCGGCTCCGTGCGGCTGGCATTGGTGGTCTCAATATCGATTTGGTCTACGGCTTGCCGCAGCAGAACGAAGCTGGTCTTTTGCATACCATTGATCAAGTTCTTACCCTTGAGCCGGATCGCTTGGCGGTTTTTGGCTATGCCCATGTGCCCCACTTCAAGAAGCACCAGAATCTGATCGACGAACGAAGCCTGCCAGATCTTGAGGCGCGGGCCCGGCAGTTCGAACTCGCGCAGTCGCGGATCGCCGCGGCGGGCTACCAGCCGATTGGGCTTGATCACTTCGCCCGGCCCGATGATGGTCTTGCAATCGCCTGGCGTGAGGGCCGCCTCAGGCGTAATTTTCAGGGTTATAGCGACGATGATGCGTCCGCACTGATCGGCTTGGGGGCCTCTTCCATTAGCGCTCTGCCGCAGGGTTATGTGCAGAATATCCCCGCTGTCGCCCAGTGGCGCGCGGCGCTGCGCGGTAATGCCCTTCCCATCGCCCGAGGGGTGGCGCTCAGCGTCGATGACCGCCTGCGTGGCGCGGCCATCGAACGGTTGATGTGCGACCTCAAGGTTGATCTTGCCGAGGTTGCGGCCTGCTTTGGAGAAACTGCGGATGCGTTTGCTGACGTGTGGCCGCGCCTTGAGACGCTGAGGGAGCACGCTCTGGTCGAGATCGACGGCAACAGGCTTCGGGTGAGTGATGAGATGCGTGCAGGACTGCGCCTCGTCTGTGCCGCGTTCGATGCCTATCTGAATGCTGGCAATGCCCAGCACGCGCGCGCTGTCTAGCGGGCGGATACCGGCCAAGGGGGGCGCGCATGGTCCCGCCCGTCATTTGGCTAGATCCGCGCCCGCGCCCTTAGCCGCACCAGATCCTTTACCGCAATGGCGCGGTAGGCGAGGCTGATGATGCCCTCGGAAGCCAGCGACTGCAGATGCAGGTTCACCGTCTTGCGCGAGAGGCCGGTGAGTTCGGCGAGCTGGGACTGGGTCACGTGAATAAGGTCCCGCCTTGTGGAGAGCATGATGAGCCGGGCTGCCACGCGCGCTGGCGGCGGCAGGTGGATCATTGCTCCCGCCAGCGCCAGTGCGCTTGCCAGCTGACCATAGAGTAGCTCGGTAAAGCTGCGCCACACCTCGGCCTGGCTGCGCGCGATCTCGGCCAGCGCATGATCTGGCACGTGCAACAAGGTGGAGCGCTCTCCGGCAATGGCCGTGACCAGGCGCGGACCGCCGCCCAAGCGCGCGGCCTGGCCGAACAGCTGGCCGGGCTGAACGATCTCGATGAGGACATCGGCCTCTCCGGTGGCGAGCATCAGATGGGCCGAGCCGGTGATGACGCCGTAGAGCCCGTTCAGCGCATCGCCGGTGCCATAGATCCACTGCCCGGCCTCGACGATGGTGATCTGGGCGCGGGCCATGAGGGCTCCGC
>JAKAVI010000198.1 GCA_021817355.1 Pseudomonadota bacterium
GGTAAGCCGTTGGCTGTTGTCATAGAGAGTGATGCCAATGCGCAGGCAGTCGAGGGCCTGACGCAGCGTGGTCGCCCCGGCAGGCGGCTCATCCAACGCGGCGAGCGAATGTGCGGCGTGCACCTGGTTCAAGGTCTTGCCATCCCTATTGGCGTGCACGGTGCCACAAACTGCTTGCGCAAAGCTTGCCAAAGCCTGCCTTCGGGCAAGCTTTTGGAGGACAGGCTTAACAAGAGGTGACGCGGAAGTTTGGAAATTGCCAATACCGGGCGAGGAGATTCAAGGTTCGTTAATGATCTTGAGGAAAGTATTACCGAGGGCCGACGCGATCGCGTCGGCCCCCTGAAGCGATCACGGCAGGCTGGCAACCTTGGCCAAACAGAACACTCCGGCTTATTATGACGAAGCCCAGGCGCGTCGGCGCTTTGCCGTGCTTCAGTCGATCAAGGCGTGTCTGGGGTTGCTCGTGGCGACCTCCTACTTGGTATTTGTCGGCCCTGCGGACCTGCCAGTGTGGATCGTATTTGGCGCCCTGATGCTTCCGGGAGGCTTTGCCCTGCTGGCCTTTATGAGAGTGCCGCTTTCATTTTTGGAAAGCGCCAGCCTGGCAGGCTTTGCCGCATTGATCGGGTATCTGGCGGCATTGACCGGTGGGGTGAGTTCGCCCTTCATCATCTGGCTTGCGCTGGTACCGGCAGAAGCCGCGCTGGTCGGCGGCAGGCCAGCGGTCATGCGGGCGGGCCTGTCTGCTGCGCTGGCGCTCGTTGCCGTGGCGGCGGCGGAGGGCCTGGGCGTGCTGGGGGCTTCTCGGCTGCATGCAGTGGCGCATCTGCCGGCCTGGCTCCTTTATGCCGTGCCTGCATTTGGGGCCATCATCCAGGCGGCCTTTATTGCCGCGGCGGCCCAGGATCGCCAGCATGAGGCCGACCTGGCGGCCGCGGAGGGCGCGGCGATGTACCGGTTTTTGGCCGACAATGCGATGGACCTCATCACCCGGCACGCGGCAGACGGGCGTATCTGCTTTGCCAGTCCGGCAGCACGCAACCTTTTGGGTCGCTCTCCTGAAACGCTGCTCGGCGAGGCGCCGGCTGCGCTTGTCCATCCCGAGGATCTGAAAAGCCTTCAGGCTGCCTTTGTCGAAGCCAGCTATTTTGGCCGCGCCGCGACCTGTGAAGTCCGGCAAAGGCGTGCGGACGGCTCATATCTGTGGACTGAAATACGCTGTCGGCCGGCGCCGCGTGCGGACGTCGCGGCTGTCGATATTGTTGCGGTCACTCGCGATATTTCCGATCGCAAGGCCCATGAGCGTGACCTCATCGATGCGCGCGATCTGGCCGAACAGGCCAACCGGGCCAAATCGGCCTTTCTGGCCAATATGAGCCATGAACTGCGCACGCCTCTGAACGCGATCATCGGTTTCTCCGAAGTCATGACCCAGGAAATTTTCGGGCCGATCGGGGTGGCACGCTACAGTGAGTATGTCCGCCTTATCCATGAATCCGGTAACCACCTCCTGGAACTCATCAACGGTGTGCTCGATATGTCCAAGATCGAAGCAGGCAAGTTTGAACTTGCTGAGGAGGAATTTGCCCTCGATGATCTCGCCAGCCAGGCCCTCGCTTACGTTAAGATCCAGGCTGATCGCAAAGGTGTGGCGCTGCGCATGGAGGTTCCAGCGGCCTGCCAGCGGGTTTATGCGGATCGCCGGGCCGTCAAGCAGATGCTGGTCAATCTTTTGAGTAACGGTGTCAAGTTCACGCCGCGTGGTGGCTGCGTGTCACTTTACGCCAACTCTGTTTCGCCCGGGATCGAACTTGTGGTCGTCGACACCGGAATTGGCATTGATGCCACAGATCTGGCGCGCCTGGGCCAGCCCTTCGAACAGGCCGAAGGCACCCATGTGCGTACGCAGGAAGGGACCGGGCTCGGCCTTGCACTGGTCAAGGCGCTGGCCGCCATGCATGGCGGGCAGACCGTGATTGAATCCGAACTTGGAGTGGGAACGACGGTACGGCTGTTTTTGCCGCACGCCGATCCTGCGCGCGAAGGGGTCCAGCGGTTGCCCAGTCGGCGCCTGCGCCGGGGGGCGGCGGCCTGACCTCGTCCCGGGGCCGGTAGCCTCGTACAGGCACTTTGATTTAAGCTGAGCCTATGAACTGTCTCCATGTAGGCGATGAAGCGGCGCGTCTTGGGCTTCATGGCCTCAATCGTCGGCTGCTTGATTACTGGCTCGTCCTAACCGGGGATGGTGGTGTGCCGTCGCATTTGGCATTTGATCCCGTGCACGCGGGAGAGGCGTTGCGTGGTTGCGCGCTGTTTGATGTTGTCATTGGAAAAAAGGTGACGTGTCGGCTGGCAGGCACGGTTTTCCAGCTCGCGTTTGGCGCCAATCTCGCGGGCGAGGACTGGCTCGACAGAACCCTCGCAGCGCACCGGCGCCAACGGCTGATTAGGTTCAGCGCGGTCGCCCAGGGCGCGATCGGGGTCGCCAGGCGCATGATTCCCGGACGCGATCAAGGGCGGCCAGAGGTCGTGGAGGAACTGCTTTTGCCCTTTGTGCCCACAGATGGCGTAACCCCGGTCCTGGTCCATTCGAGCTGGCGGCCACAGGGAGAAGAATGGTTCGGCGTTAATGGCGCCGCCGGACTTGCCCTGGCGCCTGAGTTTCATCTGATCGCCTTCGAGGGGCCATGCAGCCGCGCCTGAAACCCGGAATCTATGTGCGGGCGCTCATCCGCAGAGCCGAAGTGGCAGGGGCGGCGGGATATGTGCTGCACAAGGGCTCCGAGGATGCCGGTGCAGTCATCATCAAGCTCTCGCCCTTGGATGGGACAACCACGCTTTTGGTCCAGGCACGGGCTGGCGCGGAAGGTGTACTTGTCTGGATGCGTCCGCTTGGCGGACCTTGCGACGAGAAGACGGCGGCCGCCTTTGTCGAGAAGCAGCGGCGGTTCGATCCGGATCTGTGGGTCGTCGAGATCGAGGACCGTCAGGGCCGCAGTTTTGTTGACGAAACCATCGTCTGACCTACCCGAAAGCCTACAAGCCGCGTTGCAGTCTGGCTGCAGCCCACCGTTCCAGATGATCAGCAAACCTGCCGGTATCAGCTATCACAGCAAGGCTCCAGCTGATCAGATGTTGGCTGTCGCCAAGACTGTAAGCCAGCGCAAAAATAATTACGATGCCGATCAAAAACCCGCCAAAGGCGGCAGACCGCTCGCCCATGTGACGCTTCTCCCTTTGCGCCAGGTCAGGCGCGACTCCCAAGGTTAATGTCAATGTGTTAGCCAATTGCGCCAATCAGGCCTGCAGCACGATTCAAATTTGATTTGGATGTCACGCAAGGCGGGAAGGTAGGGGGCCGAACCGACGCGGCCGATCGCATGGCGGTGCGGCAGCGGCCCCTCGGCGGGTCTGCCACTGGGCCGGGGGGTTGGCTGGCAAAGGTCGTCAGGGCTTGCCTCCGCTTTTTCCGGGCGCGCACAGCTGTTGCTCTTGGAGGCAGTGCCTGCTAGAGCCCACCGCCCATGAGCCAGCCTCCAGAGACCGTTGCGGCACAGGCCGCGAGACGGCGTACCTTCGCCATCATCTCGCACCCTGACGCGGGCAAGACCACTTTGACCG
>JAKAVI010000232.1 GCA_021817355.1 Pseudomonadota bacterium
GAGTGAGACATAGGCCGAAGAGGCAACAAAATAGACAATGAGGGTCGCAAACAGGACCAGAAACGAGCGGTTACGCGAAAGCTCGATCATCTCCTGCCTGAGGCCCTGAAGGAACGGGACCTGTTCGGCCGGTGGGGTATGCAGGCGTGGCAGTGCCCGGCGCACTGCAAAAATGGCGATGAGGCCGCTGATGAGGATCACGGCCGCGTAAGTCCACGCGAAGGGCACGTAATTCTGGCGCAGGAGCAAGCCCCTGGTACCCGACATGAAGACGCCCAACCCGAGTACCACGCCCCAAAGCATGCCGATGTTCTGGAAGATCAGACGAAACGAGACGATGCTGGCGCGCTCATGATAGTCGTCGGTGATCTCCGCGCCCACGGCGGTAAAGGGCAACACGAAGGCGGAGAGCGACAGACGCAAGAGGATGAGGCTGGCCGAGATGTAAAGAAACTGTGCGACACCACGGAGCGAGGCCGGCATGGAGAAAACCAAGCCAAAGGTGCAGGCAAACGGGATGAGGCTGAAGACCATGAAGGGCAGGCGGCGGCCCCATCGGGACCTCAGCCTGTCACTTGCCAGGCCGATCGCCGGGTCTGCCACGCCATCGACGAGAAGCGCGACCATCGTGGCCATGCCAGCCATGGTTCCTGACATGCCACACACGGCGGTGAGGTAGAACAGCAGAAAAAAGTTCAAGCCTGCCGCTACCAGACCATCGACCAGCGAGCCGACGCCATATTGCGCCTGGAGCCCCCAGGAAAGTGGGGTGCTGCGTGCGGCTCTGGATGCAGCAACGATCCTGGCGCGCCTCATTTGTTCCGTCACGGATAATTCCTTCGCGCCAGCTGATTGATCCATGCATCTTCGTGGGCGGGGAGGGCCGCAGGCTGATCCCGATGTCTGCCGGTCTTGCGCGGCTGAGCGCTTTGGAGAGCTGCGTTGCGCTCCCGGTGGCAAGGGCGGGGGAGATGATCGCCCGCCAGCTTCGCCCGCCGAACTCTCACTCTTTGAGCGATGCAGTGGATGACTTCGGATCGAAGTCTCCTGACTTCTGCCTGGGGCAGGGGCAGTGGCGGGCCGGGCCCTGCATCTGGGCGATATTGGCAGGGCTGGGCTCGGCCCTCGGGGGGCCTGTGTTCATTGCGCCGGCTCACCTTGCGTGCACGTTCTGGTCGGGCCCAAGGCGGGCGGCCCGCAGTGCGGCGCGGCGAACCTTGCCGGCTTCGTCGCGCAGGGGTGCGGATGAGAATTCCACGCTTTTGGGCAATTTGTAACGCGTCAGCCTGTCCGACAAAAAGGCAAGAAGGCTGGCTTCATCAAGGTCTGCACCGGCAACGGGCTCAACGATCGCATGCACGCGTGCACCCCATTCCTCGTCCGGCAACCCAATCACTGCACTGCTGCGGACCAGGGGATGTGCATCGATCGCGGCCTCAATTTCGGCCGGATAGATGTTGGAGCCACCGGAGATGATGAGATCGTTGCGGCGATCGGACAGATAGAGATAGCCCTCCTCGTCGACATGCCCCAGATCGCCGGGTGTTTCCCACTCGCCCATAAGCTTGGGTGAGCTGCCGATATAGTGATAGGTGGAACCAGGTCCGCCCTCTGGTCGCCAATAGACTTCGCCGACCACATTGGGTGGGCACTCTTTACCTCTGGCGTCCAGAATCTTCAGCGCATAGCCGTCACGAGGGCGCCCCACCGAACCCTTGTGGGCGAGCCAGTCAGTGCCGGAGATCATGGTGGAGCCGGTAGCCTCCGTCGTACCGTAGTATTCCCAGACCCGATCGCCACCCAGCCAGCCGATCCAGGCCTCTTTGAGCCAGGCGGGGCAAGGAGCGGCCATGTGCAGCATGAGGCGCAGGCTCGGCAGGGTAAAGCGCGACAGCACCTGCGGCCCCAGCCGCCAGATCCGATGCATCATGGTGGGCACCATGGTGACCCAGTTTACGCGGTGGGCATCGATCAGTTCGAGGGCGCGCAGTGGCTCAAAGCGCTCCATCTCGATGATGGTGGCGCCTACGAACAGACCCATCGTGATGCAGTGGAAGGGGGCGTTATGATAGAGGGGACCGGGATTGAGAATGGTATCGTGTGGCTGCTGCAGCAAAAAGCCCTCTTTGGGGTTCCAGCGCGCTGGCATGGCATCCACAATGACCTTGGGCCGTCCGGTTGAGCCGCCGCTGGTCATTGCTTTCCAGTGACGGGAGACAGCTTCAGGCAGCGCATCACCTGCAAAGGCGAGATGTTCAGAGGTCCCCGGCGTGACAAAGGGGAGCCCTGTAGCCGGCGGCTCGCCGATGAAGATCCTGGGACGAACCAGATCGAGTATCGCCTCCAGTTCCGGCTTGGCGAGAGCAGCGGAGACCACATTGGGAATGGCACCGAGCTTCCATATGGCGAAGATGGTTTCGTAGAATTCGTAGCCATTGGGGAGAGCGAGGGTGACAAAATCGTCGCAACCCACCCCGCGCGCCTGGAGAAGGCGCGCTCTCTGGCTGGCGCGTGCATCGAGCTGTTCATATGTCAAGCGCAGTTCGCCACAGACAAGTGCAGTGCGCTGCGGAGAATGCCTTGCATGGTAGGCCGGAATTAAGCCAAGGGGCACACTATCATTTGACATCGCGGAACTTCTTGCTGGCACCTCTCCGTGACGCGCAACACGCAGGGAGCGGCGAGACTGATGATGGGTAGGGCGAAAGGCTGAGCGTTCTCTGAGTGACGTTGAAGGGCCGCAAAGGTGAGCTCCTCAAGAAGACAGGTCCTGTGCAAGGCTTGCTATATTTGCGGTCAGCGGCACGCCCCATCTTGGGATAGGGCCGCAACCAACCGCTCCGGCAGGATAGGGGCCGGCGTTACGTGCTCTATCTGCCGGATCTATCCAGGCGCAGCAGGAAAAAGTCGCAGATCTGCGCCGCACCAATCCGTTGCAGTCTTTATGGGCGGAGATGTCTTACAAGTGTGGGCTGCTACATTCCCTGTCTCCCCGGACGCCAGTCGTGAATGAGCTACGCGCGTCAAGCACTGACGCAGGATCGTTGTCAGGGAGAGAAAATCCATGCCCTGTTTGACGAAAGGATTTGTCCGAAATTACCAATATGATAGGGTCAGATTGGAGCGTCTCCGGTGGGAGCCTTGACTTTACGACGCTGGTCGCGTCAACGAGGCGGCGCTTGTTTGACAGTGGAGAAGACCTATCTCTGATTGCCGAGTGAGGCGTTTGCGGCATGGGCGGGATCGAAGCTTTCCGGCGTTACGGGCGTAGCTGGCGCGGATCGCTGCAGGATTATGCGCGTCAGCTTTTAAGATTGGCGCGTCCTGACGAGCGATCTTCGAGTTGGCTTCGGTAGGATTGAGTTGGAGGGTACGAAGGTCATGGGGGAAGGCCTCGGGTTGTCGCAAGTCTCAGAGCTGCGCGCTGCAAAACTGGCTGCGCCATCGGGGGGACTCGATGGAATAGCTGTCAAGAAGCTGCTTGGTGGTGCGGTTCTGAGGGGCTGTGATCCGGGCGCGTTGATGGAAGACGCCGGCATCGATCCGGCGGTCTATGGCAACGTCAATGCCGCGATCGACGGAAGATCATATTTTCGCCTTGTCCAGCAAATC